>CAZKWP010000015.1:16738-23056 GCA_964556555.1 uncultured Syntrophomonadaceae bacterium | reverse complement strand
GTCCGCAAACTCCATCCGCTTTTCGTAAAGCCCAAGCATTTCCAAAAGCTCGCCCGATTTTTGGGCAATCGCTTTTTCTTCCCGGCGGGCGCCCGGCAGGCCAAGCATATTGGACAGGATATTTACTTTACTGATGCTGTGCGCGCTTACCCGCAGGTTATCCAGCACCGACAGTTTCGGAAACAGGCGGATATTCTGAAAAGTTCGGCCCACCCCCAAGCGGGCTATTTTATAAGGCGGGACTTTCTTTAAATCCCGGCCCTTAAAAAACAAGGTCCCCTCTACCGGCTGATAAATCCCGGTAATTACGTTAAAGATCGTTGTTTTGCCGGCCCCATTCGGACCGATGATTCCAAAGATTTGGCGGTCTTCAATGCTTAGATCAACCGAATCAATCGCGCGCAAGCCGCCAAACTCCATGCTGATTCCGCTTAACTGCAAGATGGGCACGTTTTCACCTCTTTTTTTGCCAGGCTTTTTTAAGGTCGTACCAGCGTACATCCCCAAGTAAGCCGTTCGGTCTGAAAACCATTAACACGACCAGCAATGCCCCGTAGAAGAGCAGCCGGTAATCCGCCAGTACCCGCAGCATTTCTGGGGCAATGGTCAAAATAATCGTTCCCAAAATTGTACCCGGAATGCTCCCCATTCCGCCGAGCACCACCATGTTCAATATCTCAATAGATTTCATAAAGCCAAACTCCACGGGATTGATGTAATACATATAACCCGCGTAGAGCCCGCCGCCCAGCCCGCCTAAAAAAGCGCCCAGGGCAAAGGCCATTATTTTAAATCGGGTAGTATTCACTCCACAGGCCTGAGCCGCGATCTCATTTTCCCGGATCGCGTACAGGGCTTTGCCAGTATGCGAATTTAACAGGATGGCGTTTAAAGCAATCACCACGATCACGGTAATGAACACCATGCTGAAAGTGGTATGCTGCGGTATGCCAGCCAGGCCGACAGCCTTGCCGCCTGGCTCAAAATTCAGGAAGAACACCTTGACGATTTCCGCAAACCCAATCGTGACAATCGCCAGATAATCGCCCTCCAGCCGCAGGGAGGGGATGCCGATGATAACCCCGAATAAAGCCGCCACTCCCGCCCCGGCCAGGAGCACCAGGACAAAGGGCAGATCGGTATGGATGGAGAGAATCGCGGCAGTATAAGCCCCCAGGCTCATAAAACCCGCATGCCCCATCGACAGCTGGCCGGTTACGCCCGTGGTCAGGTTTAATCCCAGGGCTATAATTATATTGAAGCCGATGATGATGATGATTCTCAGATAGTAAGGATCGATGTATTGCGCTACAAATGCATCCATTGCTGTCTCCTATACCTTTTTGCTGATCTTTTTCCCAAGCAGTCCCTGTGGCCGGACGATCAGCACTAAAATTAAAATACCAAAGGCAATTGCATCTTTATACGAAGAAGAGATAAAGGCTACGCCCATGATTTCCAATATTCCGAGGGTGAGTCCGCCCAGCATGGCCCCGGGGATGGAACCAATCCCTCCCAGCACCGCGGCGGAAAAAGCCTTCATCCCGGCCATAGTACCCATATAAGGAAAGACCGCATTATAATAAACGCCGACCATCACCCCGCCGGCCGCGGCCAGTGCCGAACCAATGGCAAAAGTCAGGGAGATGATGCGATGCACGTTGATGCCCATTAAACAAGCCGCGTCAAGATCCTCAGAAGCCGCCCGCATTGCCATACCCAGGCGAGTCTTTTGAATCATCAGCTGCAGACCGATCATAAGGACCGCGGCTACCACCAAAATGATAATTTGCATAGAGGATAATTCCAGGGAACCGACCTGAAAGGTAGTCCCGTCTATCACTTCCGGAAAACGACGGGTGTTGGGTCCGGCAATCAGCAGCATCAGGGTAGAAAGAAAGATGGAAACCCCGATGGCACTAATCAGCGCGGAAAGACGGGAGGATTTCCCGCGCAGAGGCCGATAAGCAATGCGCTCGACCACTACACCGAGCAGCATGCAAAAAAGCATGGCCCCCAGCATGGCTGGAAACAGGCTGAAGCCAGCCACTGTAACCAGAAACAAGCCCACTGCGGCGCCAAACATATAGATTTCGCCGTGTGCAAAGTTGATCAACTGTACGATTCCGTATACCATGGTATACCCTAAGGCAATCAGCGCGTAGGTGCTCCCGAGGGTAATACCGTTTAAAAGTTGTTGCAGTAACATGAACCTTCTCCTATCCGTATCTCAGACGCTAAAAATATGCTGCATGTTACGTGATTCTCAATTCTTAACCCCAGCTGTTTATGATGCTTACTGCCTAACGAAATAATCCGGCAATAGCCCACCCTGAACCGGGTGGGTTATTGCCGGCCTGAAGGCCGATTAGGATTTAAGGTTTATCTTAGACTTTAGATTATTTAAGTTAAAGTTATTTATTGATAGTTTTTAGAGGTTTACCGGCAGCTTATCGACCAGGGAGAAAGCGCCGTTCTTCACGGTCAGCAAGCAGACCGGGCTCTTGATCGGTTCCCGGTTAGCGCCGATGGTGGTGTTGCCGGAAACGCCCTTGTAATCCTTCAGTTTTGCCAGTTCATTCTTGAAGACTTTCGGGTCGGTGCTGTTGGAATCAGTCATGGCTTTAGCCAGGATCATCACCGCATCATAGTATTGAGCGGAGAACATATCCGGGTCTTCCCCGTATTTGGCTTTATAATCCTGGATGAATTTAGCCGTTTCGGGACTCGGTTGATCAGTAGAAAATCCGCAGTAGAAAATTACTTTTTCCTCTACCGCGCTGCCGCCCAATTTATACAGATCCTGTCCATAGAGGCCGTCGCCGCCGATTAAGGAAATGTTCACGTTTTGTTTTTTAGCTTCATTCATGATTAAGGCTGCTTCTTGGTAATAACCGGTAAAGACGAGTACATCCGCCTTGGAATTTTTAATCTTGGTCACTTGCGCGGTAAAGTCGGTTTCTTTGTCGTTAATCGAATCTTCCAGTACGATGTTGCCGCCCTGTTTTTGGATGGCATCCTTAAATACTGGAGTCAAAGCGGTGCTGTAGCCATTATTCAGGGAGGTGATTATGGCGATGTTTTTCCAGCCCTTGGTCTTGATCATCCAATCAACCACGGTGGGTACGGCAATGGAATCAAGCATGGTATTCCGATAAACGCAATCCCCAATTTCCACTACGCCCGTGCCAGTAGCGCCCGCCGAAAAGATAACTACCTGATTTTTCTGAGCGATGTCTGCCGCAACTTTGGTCAAGCCGGTACACGGATCGCCTACCAGAGCCGTTACCTTATCTACAGTGATATATTTGGTGGTGATGTTGGCGATGTCAGCACTTTCACCTTTGTTGTCCTCATAAAGACCGACTAAATTTTTCCCCAGTACGCCGCCTTTTGCGTTGAGTTCTTCGATAGCCATTTTCATACCCTTTTCGCCGGGCAACCCATAGTTGGCAACCGAACCAGTCTTAGCGCCTAAAAATCCCAATTTAATCTCGTTTTGCGGAGCCGGTGCTTTCTCGCTGCTGCTGCCGCCACACCCCGCGACGATGGATACCAAGAATACCGCGATTAACAAAAAGGCCCATTTTTTACTCGATTTAATCTTCACCTTATATCCCCCTTAATTTAAATTCTTAATTGGCTAAAACTTATTTACGGCCTGACCATGATCGATTCGATGTCATACCCGCGGTCAGTCAAGGCACGGCTGATTTCCTGATGCTGCTCCAGGTCGTCAATCCGCAGAATCACCTTATAACGCGTCAGTTTCTCATCGTAGTATAATTGCGTATTCAGGATGTTGATCCCGCGGGCAGCAATCAGACCAGTGATTTCAGCCAGTCCCCCGGGCTGATCCGCCACATAAGCATCAATCCGGGTATGCGGTTTTTTTACGCCCAAAAATTCCACAAAAGCATGAAAGATATCTGTTTCGGTGATGATTCCTACCAGCTGCTCATGATCCACCACGGGAAGCGAACTGATCTTATTCTCAATCATCACGTTTGCCGCCGCCTCTATGTATTCATCAGGGCCGATGATCATCAGTTTGGGCTTAGCCGGCAGAATATCCTTAATCTTGGTCCGGGCCAGCAGGTAGTTCAGTTCATGGACGCTCAGTGCAGTAGCGTTTGAGGGTGAAGCCTGATTTAAGTCAGATAGAGTTACGATTGCCACCAACTGCTGCTGCTGGTTCATAACCGGCAGTCGCCGGAAACCATTTTCATTCATGATTCTGAAGGCATCATTGATGCTGCTGTCCAGTTGAATCGTCTTTACATTCACCGTCATTCGGTCCCTGACTCTCATATTAATCCTCCTCTCAAATTATTGGCGGTTCATTGGGCTTAAGACTTAAGCGAGCTGGTCCCGCCCAGGTAAGCGTTTCGGACTTCTTCACTGTTGATCAAGTCCGCAGCTGGCCGGGATAGTATAATCTCGCCGGTCTCGATAACGTAGGCATAGTCTGCAATCGATAAAGCCATCTGGGCATTCTGTTCCACCAAAAAGACGGTGGTGCCGGTGGAATTAATAAAGCGAATGATTTCAAAAATCTCTTTTACTAGTAGCGGCGCCAGCCCCATCGAGGGTTCGTCCATTAAAAGCAATTCCGGCCGCGTCATCAAAGCCCGGCCAATGGCCAGCATCTGCTGCTCGCCTCCACTCAGGGTCCCGGCCATTTGTTTGCTCCGCTCGCGCAGCCGGGGAAACCGCTCAAAAATACCCTCCAGGTCTTTGGCAATCTCCGCTTTGTCCCGGCGCAGGTAGGCCCCCAGCTTCAAATTCTCCAAAACTGACATCGTCGGAAAAACTCGCCGCCCTTCCGGTACCAGCGAAATGCCCCGACCAACGATTTTATCCGGCGAAATTTTGCTGATCTCCTCGCCCTTAAAGCGTATGGAACCGTTCCGCGGATGCATCAGGCCGGCAATGCTTTTTAAGGTGGTGCTTTTCCCCGCCCCATTAGCGCCAATCAAGGTCACGATATCGCCTTTGTTGACTTCCAGGCTGATCTTTTTTAAGGCGTGAATTGATCCGTAATAGACGTCGATGTCTTTAACCTGCAGCACAATTTACGGTTCCTTTCTTTGAACCAACTTCGGGTTGCTTTTTATTTCAAGGTTTGTATGTGATTTGTTTTAAAGTCTTTTTAAGAGTTTGTTTTCAGGCTCTGTTAAGTTTGCTAAAAAATTTGTTTGGGTTTGTTTTTTTATTGTCTAAAGTTTGTTTTGTCTGGTCTTTAATATAGATTCGTTTGTTCTGTTCAGCCTTGGTTATCAGTTGGTTTTGTTTAACTTAATGGTCCATATGTCTAGCTTTGTTTTTTGTTCAGACTGATTTGCCGCTTTTTAACCGGATTTAGAAAGGCACAGGGAATCCGGCTGACACACTTGCCGCAGGCATCAACGTAGCCCTTAGGCTGATGGAGCTCTGCGTTTTGTAATAGATGTGCGTAACACTTAAAGCGATCAAACGAGGATTCGGTTAAAGCTCCGGTGGGACAGCGGATAACACACTGCCGGCAGCTCTGGTCGAAGTAGTAAAGACAGGCCGGATTCTCCGCAACGGATCGTATGTTTAATTCCAGGTCCGTGACCAAGCTGCCCAACCGGCCACAGCACCCCTTATCCGTAATCAACATTTGGTTTAAGCCGATACTTCCCAAACCCGCCAAAACCGCCAGATGCCGGTGTGACCAATTGCTGCACAGGGTTTGCTCATCAAAATTATGGGTAGCTGGGGTTACAGCCGCGGTATAGCCGCGTTTGCTTATTTCTTCCTGCAGATGCCGGTTCAAGTCGCTGATTAACTGATTGGTTTCGAGGTAAGCCCAAGCCCATTCATCCGAACTGTAAGCTTCCGCCTGATTGCTCCGGCCAATCTCCGGATCGAAAGGCAAAAAATAACAAATAACACTGCGGGCACCGGGCAGCAGATCCTGGGGCAGGAGGTGCTTGGGACCGACCTGTTTTTTTAGTTCCGCCAACCGGGGGTCTGAGGCGGCTACGGTTGCCAGGAGTGGAGTCTGCCAGTGAGATAGGGTTCCCTGCTCTTTGGGGTAGTTGGCAACGTAAGCCTCGATCAGCTCTCCCAGCCAATTTTCCTTCTGCATGCCCTCACCCGCCTTAAATAAATATATATTCTCTAAAAATAGAACATTTCCTTCAGCTTAATCATAGATTTACTGCGAGAAAAGAATAATGTTGTCGCATACAAGCTCGGAAGCCACCTTTATAATTTATAAAGGCGGCTTCCTGAACGCAATGCCTTGGCAATGCCTTTTTCTATAACCAAAATCATTCGACATCAATCGCC
>CAZKWP010000015.1:893-16638 GCA_964556555.1 uncultured Syntrophomonadaceae bacterium | reverse complement strand
GCAATGCCTTGGCAATGCCTTTTTCTATAACCAAAATCATTCGACATCAATCGCCATTTTCCTCCAAGTGCAGCTCAACCCGCGATAATTTTCACCCAAATCTGGCGTTGCCGCGGGCCGTCAAACTCCGCCAGGTAAATGCCCTGCCAGGTTCCCAGGGCTAATCTCCCCTGCTCAATGATTAAGCTTTGGGAGCAGCCAAGCAGCGCCGACTTAAGGTGCGCGGCGGAATTCCCTTCAGAGTGGAGATAATTCCCCTGCCAAGGCACCAAAGATTCCAAGGTGGTTTCAATATCCCGACAAACAGTAGGGTCAGCGTTTTCATTGATCATAATCCCGGCTGTAGTGTGCGGCACATAAACACAGCAAAGTCCTTCTGACACTCTGCTTTGGGCAACTAATGCCTGCAGCCTGGCCGTAAGGTCGAGCATTTCCGTGCGCCGCCCGGTTTTAACCGCAAATTTGTGCAGATTCATTTTTTCCATTCCTCCAAGCCCTGGCTTTTTCCCTATTATTTGTTTTAGAGCTTTACCCTAAAGTAGGTTCCCAGGCTTTTAGACACTAATTTCCCTTCAGAGTTAAACAAGTTTGCTTCTACCACCGCCAAGGTTTTACCCGGATGCACCACCCGGGCTTCGGCAACTAGCTCCAATTCTTCAAATACCGGCAGCACATAGTTAATTTTTAGTTCGGCAGTCCGGTAAATTTGCCCCAGCGTGGCTGCCGCCGCGCCCATAACCGTATCCGCCAAAGTAGCAATAATTCCGCCGTGCACCCGGCCTCCCCGGGTAGAATAGACTGGGTCAGGGTACATTTTCATTCCAGCCACGCCTTTACCCAGGTAAGTTATCCCAAATCCTAAAGTTTGATGGCACTGTTGATTGTCGTAAACTTGCCGCACCAGTTCAAATATTTCTTTTTCCAGCTCGCGATTTTCGGCTTCAATTTGGAGCATAAAAACCATCCCCCTCTATTTTAGAGTGGCAAAGAATTAAAAGTTAAGCGGCAAAAAAATTAAAACTACTTTGCTGCCACTTTATACAATTCTCCCTAGCTATCTCCTTCTATTGGTATTATAAATGGATACTGGAACCCATTATCTAGTTCATGAATATACTGCTAACAGATAATGACTAAAAATTTAATTTTAAATAAGGAGGGAATTTTAATGGGCTGTAATCTTGCATATTGCATCGCCATCCTCTTAATTGTACAATGCTGCCTGGGATATAAATTCGACTAGGTTGGTAAAATTGTAAAATAGATGTTCATAAAAAGTAAAGGCTGGGGTTTAAACTCTAGCCTTTACTGCAAATAAAAACGAATTATCAGATCAGCTTAAATCTTTATCCTTATTCCCTCGACTCTGGAGCCCGGCCGCTTTCTTTATCCGCCAATTTTGCTCCAGCTAAAAATTCCTCGTGGTCGGTCTTTAATTTGGAATTGATATTTTTCTTGGCCTTGTCTATTTTTTTAACCACAGAAACACCTCCTTTCCGGCAAATACAATGTCAAACTTATTATCCCCCAATCGACAATTAACTTACAAAGCTCTTTAAACCCCAAAAAGCCGATTCCCAACTGGTGGAAATCGGCAAGAAATACCAACTCTTTAGAAGATAAGATAATTTTATTTAGTTATGTTTGATTAGTCCGGGTAAGATATGTTTTACTTTTGACCGTTTTTCAAACTGGCTGAAAGGGATTTTAGGGCTAAGGGATTCGCTGTAAAGAACGGGGGTAAGTTAAGCAGATTAAAAACGTTCTTCGCCAGCTCTATTTCCTCTAATTGAGGATTATCCCGCGTTTGCTCAAGTACTGTCTGATGGATCCGCTGAATATAATGGATGCCCGCCTCCATGACCTGATTGATAGCGTCGCCCCTTCGCGGTTCGTCCCAGGCCGACAAGAGGATCTTCGCTTCCCGGAAGGTTTGCAGCTTCCTGATTGATTCGATTGCCAGCATTGGGTCATCATAAATTGGCATGTCTCCAACCAGGGGAACGGCATCCCCGATAATTAGAGCCTGATCGGATTCCGCCCACAGGGAGATTGAGCCTTTAGAGTGACCCGGGGTATGGATCACTTTTAAATTATGGCGGCCGTCCAGGTTAATCTGAGCGCCTTCCGCCAAGATCCCATCAATAGTTACTGAGCCGGCTACCAAGGTATGAAAACCGGGAACCGGCCTTTCGGCAAACTGCTGCTCTACATTTTCGATCCAGGCCATTTCCCCGGCATGAGCCAGCACCTGGCAGCCCGTGGCCTCTTTAATTGTTTTAGCCGCCCCCAGATGGTCGGGATGGGAGTGGGTCAAAATCACCGTGGAGATTTCGTCGGGTTTTCGCCCCGTGCCTTCAATATAATCAAAGATCATCGAATGGGCAGCCGCAATCCCGGTATCAATGAGGCACAACTTTTGCCCATAAATAATGAAGACATTTACGAAGCGTTCCACGGGTCCCATGGGGGTAGATATAGTAAAAGGAATTCTCAAAGCGTGAATACTTTCAGCAACCTGCATTTTACCCCTTCCCTCCCGGATACTCAGCTTAATGGAATACTATTTTCGCTTTATTTAGCTTTATTTACTCATTTGCGTAATGAATTTACTATGCTGGTTAGATGGCGTTTCCTTAAACAATAGCGCTAATTTCCTTACAAATCAATTTTTAATGGGCCACTTTAATCAGTTTTTTAATATCAAAGCCATTGACAACGGCAAAATTAACCAGGTCAATATAGGTTTGTTTTTCGATTTCCGGAGTTCGGCTTAAAATCCATAAATAGTTGCGTTTATTGCTGGTAACGACCGCCTGCTGGTATTCCCGGTCAATATTAATGATTTTATATTCGCTTTTAACCAACCAGAAAAAGCTGACATAAAGCCGTCCGGTGCACTGTGGATTAATGATCCAGGCAACGGCTTGGGCTTCTTTTCTTTTACCGTTTTTATACCCGGCGTTGGTCACTTGAATTTTGCCGTCTTCGCGCAGCTGATAATTCGCCGTAACATTTTCTAAACCCTTTTCAAAGGAATGCGGTAAACGGGCAATCTCGTACCAGGTTCCCAGGTATCTGGTGATATCAACATCACAAACAGCCTCTATATCTTTTGTGCTCTTTGCCAATAAAGAACCGAATAAACCCATCTGCTTCCTTCTATTCTTTCTTCGGGATCCGCCAAGTTTTTCCTGCTTTGTGAAGTGATTTAAAGATTATTTCAATCCGCTGTCTTTGGGTTGTCTTATATTAATAATTTACCCAAACAATCAGTTAATGCCGGTAATTCTACAAAAATATCGGCTTTTGCCGGAAAATCATTTGCGGGATTTACGGGACAACAGCAAAAGGTAAGCCTTACTGATTCCTTTTTAATGGAACCAAGCTTACCCTTTGCCGGTTAGGATGTGCAATTTAGCACTCCTCCTTATGGATTTTCCCTGAATTTCGGTTGGATAGATATCATTACCTTTCCTTCCTACTTCGTTCGATCCCTCGTTCCTTACCAGTTATTAATCTTTCGATTAACTTCTTCTAAGTTTTGAGGTTTGTTTCTGCTAAAGGTTTCTGCTTATTTCATCAACTTCATTACTCGGATCTGGTTGCTTACTTCTACTTATGGTTTTCAGTTTCCCTAGTCACCTTAAGAATTTTCAGTTAACCTCTTTGCCTACTTAAACCTAAGTTTCTCAGCAATTCCATTTAATCAAGTTTTTGTTTTCAGCAGCTTACCTTCAGCTTATGTTCGAACTTTTCAGGGTTCAACCTAGTACTTTAACCCTTTAGAAAAGGTTATTTCCTAGATTGATTAAATTGTACCGAACAGCATTCAATTTGTCAATCTTTTTATCAGAAAATTTATTATATTTTTTTAATTGGGAATGTTGTAACTATCTCTATCTCTAAGCCTTTGCCCTTCTCTCCAACTGGTATCCAAGAATGGCAGCGGGCTGATTTTCTGGAACACCTTAAATAAACTATGAATATAATGCTAACGGATAACATCCTAGTTTAATAGCTCAGTATATTAGTATATAAGGAGGGAATCTAATGGGCTGCGGAGGACGTGAATTACCACTTTTCAATGGCTGCAATCTCGCCTATTGTATCGCCATACTATTAGTAATCCAATGCTGCATCGGACAAAAATTTGATTTTTGTTAACATTCTAGCTACCTAGATGCCTAAATAGCAAGGACCCGGGTTAAGGCCCCGGTCCTTGCTTTTTTCTTTTTTCAGTTCAATCTGGTCTGGTAATATTTATTTACAGTAAATAACTATTTACTAATGCCCATATTTCGAATATACTGCCGGCGAAACTGCAATAATTCCTGATAAATATCCGTTAGAAGAATTTCACTGCGTTTCGCTTATTTAGTGCGAATAATCAACAAAAGCCTAATCAGCAGATGGGGAGATTTTATGTTTAAACTACTGCGGGGATTAAAGCCCTATGCCGGACCATTAACCTGGATGGTGCTTTTTCTCTTTGCCCAATCCCTGGCGGAACTTTATCTTCCCACCCTGATGGCGGAGGTTGTCAATAACGGGATGCTCAAAGGCGATACCGCCTACATCTGGACTTATGGCGGTTACATGCTCCTGGTGGCGCTGGGCAGTGGTCTTTGTGCCATTGTCAGCAGTTATCTCATCGCCAGAACCGGGATGGGTTTTAGCCGGGACACGCGGGAAAAGGTGTTTGCCCAGGTAGAAAGCTATTCTTTGCATGAGTTTGATCAAATAGGCACCGCATCTCTAATTACCCGGACCACCAATGATATTACCCAGGTGCAGAACTTGCTGGTGGTGGGTTTGCGCTTTATGGTCACCGCTCCCATCATGTGTGTCGGCGGGATCATCATGGCCTATTCCAAGGACCCGCGGCTTACCCTTATCCTGGTTGTGGTTCTGCCCCTGATGCTCGTCTTAATCGCCGGACTGGCAACGCTTATCATCCCCCTGTTTAAAGCGATGCAGGCGAAACTTGACCGGGTAAACCTGGTGCTGCGTGAGAATCTGACCGGCATCCGGGTAATCCGGGCTTTTAACCGGGTCGCGCAGGAAAAGGAAAGATTTGATCAGGCCAACCGGGACCTTACCGACACTTCCATTAAGGTTAATAAAATAATGGCCGGGATGCAGCCCATGATGATGGTGCTCACCAACCTTACTTCCGTGGCGATCATTTGGTTTGGCGGGATCCGCATCAGTCAGGAGGCCATGGGGCTCGGCGATATGATGGCCTTTTTGCAATACGCGATGCAGATCATGTTTTCGCTTGTCATGGTGACCATGATGTTTATCATGTTCCCCCGCGCTCAGGCTTCAGCCAGCCGGATCAATGAAGTTTTAGACACTGTGCCGGAGATCGCCGACCCGGCTGTCAGCGCAAGTCCAACCGGCCTGCGCGCTACGGTGGAATTTCGGGAGGTTGCTTTTTCCTATCCAGAAGCGGAAGTACCGGTTTTAAGTGGGCTTTCTTTTGTTTTACATCCAGGGGAGGTAACGGCCATTATCGGCGGGACTGGCTCGGGCAAGTCCAGCTTAGTCAACCTGATCCCCCGATTTTACGATGTGGATCGCGGGGAGGTACTGGTTAACGGCCGGGACGTCCGGCAGATGACGCAGCAGGAACTCCGCGCCAAGATTGGTTTTGTGCCGCAAACCCCTGTCATTTTCAGCGGAACGATTGCTGAAAATATCCGTTGCGGCAAAGCGGAAGCCACTGAGGCGGAAATAATCCACGCGGCGAAAGTGGCGCAAGCGAGTGAATTTATCAATGCTCTGGAGCAAAAGTACGACTCCCCGATTGCCCAAGGCGGCACCAATTTATCAGGCGGCCAAAAACAAAGGCTGGCCATTGCCCGCGCCCTGGTGCGCCGACCGGAAATCTACATCCTGGACGACAGTTTTTCCGCACTGGATTTTAAGACCGATGCCCGGCTTCGCGCCGCGCTAAGCCAAGAGATTAAAGAGGCAACGATGATTATTGTCGCGCAGCGGGTAAGTACCATCCTGAATGCTGACCGGATTATTGTTTTGGATGAAGGAAAAATAGTCGGAATGGGCAAACACTGCGATCTTATGCAGACCTGCTCGGTCTACCGGGAGATTGTACTGTCCCAATTATCAGAAGAGGAAATAGCGTGAGCAACATGAGCAAACCCGACCAAAAGAGATGGGAAAAGCCTGGACGAAGCCGGCCCGCCCGGGGCTTGGGCATGCCAGTGCAAAAAGCCAAAAACTTCAAGGGCACTATTAAAAGGCTGGCCAATTATCTGCGGCCGGATAGGTACCGCTTTCTCCTGGTCTTTCTGCTGGCCGCCGCCAGTACCCTGTTTGCCATTTTAGGGCCCAAAATCCTGGGTAAGGCTACCACCAAACTGGCGGAGGGTGTGCTGGCCAAATATCAGTACTATCTCCAGCTAAACGCGGCCATCGAGCAGAAAATGCCCTTGGCGGTCATCAACGAATTGCGGAATCAGCCGATCCCGGGGTTTGACTTCGGGTATATCGGCCGGATTTTGCTTATTTTAGTTGGGCTCTACTTGATCAGCGCTCTTTTCAGTTATGCCATGTCCTACATCATGGCCAGCGTTTCGCAGCAAACCGTTTATCGAATGCGAAACGAGGTGAAGCATAAACTGGATCAGCTCCCGCTTAAATACTTCGATCAGCGCACCCACGGTGAAATTTTAAGCCGGGTAACAAACGACATGGACAACATCGCCACCACCCTGCAGCAGAGTCTGACGCAGCTGATTACTTCTTTCGTTACCGTGACTGGCATCTTGGTCATGATGCTTACCATCAGTCCCTTGATGACGCTTATTGCTTTGGTAAGTCTGCCGGTCAGTATGGCCATAACTACGTTCATTGCCAAAAACTCGCAGAAATTTTTTCTGGAGCAGCAGCGCGCGATTGGTGAGCTAAACGGCCACGTTGAGGAAATGTATGCAGGCCATAAGATTGTAAAGGCTTTTGGTCAGGAGCCGGCTGCCGTTCAAAAGTTTACAGACATCAACCGGCGGCTCTATCAGGTGGGGTGGAAAGCGCAGTTCATCTCCGGCATCATCTTTCCGGCCTTAAACTTTGTGAATAACCTGAGTTATGTGGCGGTATGCGTGGTCGGCGGACTCCTGGTGGCCAAGCGGGCGATTGAAATCGGTGATATCCAGGCGTTTATTCAATACGTAAGGCAATTTACCCAGCCGATTGTGCAGCTGGCCAATATCGCCAATATCCTGCAGTCAACGGTGGCTTCAGCCGAAAGGATTTTCGAGGTCCTGGATGAACCGGAACAGCTTCCGGACCAGGAAAGCGCCCCGGTTCTGCCCTTCCCCAAAGGCCGGGTAGAATTTAAGCAGGTTAAATTTGGTTATACCGAGGCCGCGCCGCTGATGCAAAACCTGAATCTGACGGTTGAGCCCGGCCAGACGATTGCCATTGTCGGCCCTACCGGAGCGGGCAAAACTACCCTGGTAAATTTGCTGCTGCGCTTTTACGAGGTTCAGGGAGGCCGGATTTTGATTGACGGGGTAGATATCGCGGACCTGAAGCGAGGAGATTTGCGCGCTTTATTCGGCATGGTTTTACAGGACACCTGGCTGTTTAACGGTAGCATCCGGGAAAACATTGCCTACGGCCGGGTCGGAGCCAAGGAAGAAGAAATTATGAACGCCGCCAAAGCGGCGCACGCCCATCACTTTATTAAAACCCTGCCCGAGGGTTACGATACGATCCTTAATGAGGAAGCTTCCAATATTTCACAGGGACAAAAACAGCTGCTGACCATTGCCCGG
Source organism: uncultured Syntrophomonadaceae bacterium (assembly GCA_964556555.1). Classification (GTDB taxonomy): domain Bacteria; phylum Bacillota; class Ch66; order Ch66; family Ch109; genus CAYXHK01. Next base: position 8,833 of record CAZKWP010000015.1, on the reverse strand, counting down.
GCCTTTTTGGCCAACCCCGCCATCCTGATTTTAGATGAGGCTACCAGCAACATCGATACCCGGACCGAGATTCTGATTCAGCGGGCCATGGCCAGACTGATGAAAAACCGAACCAGTTTTGTGATTGCCCATCGGCTTTCCACGATCCGCGATGCAGACCGGATTTTGGTAATGAATCACGGAGAAATCATCGAACAGGGCCGGCACGCCGAACTTCTGGCCTTAAACGGCTTATACGCGGATTTGTACAACAGCCAGTTTAAAGCGGAAAACTTGGAGGATCAAGTGGTTTAACCATGGATTAACCGGGGCAGGCAGCGGGTACAGGTCCAAAACCCTTCCCCCTGAAACTTGACGGCAATTAAATAAGAATCTACTTCGGACACCTCGCAGAAACGACAGGTCTGCGGGATGTAATTTAGCCGAGGCCGACCTTTTTTATGCTCCTCTACCGCGGCTTCCGAAAATTCAGCCGCTTCTCTTTGCTGCAGAGAAAGCGCCCCGGTGGGACAGACCCCCAGACAAAAACCGGCGCCGTCGCAAAGTTCTTCCCGAATAACCCGCGCCTTGCCGTCCACTAATTCCAAAGCGCTCTCCGCGCAGGGACTGATACATAAACCACAACCGTTGCATAAGGCCTCGTCAATATTGATAATGGTTCGGACATGCTTAGCCATAGTTTACCCCTCCTTTTTAGGATAACGGTTCAAAAACTGTTCGAGTTTGTGTCTGGTTTCATTCATCTGTCAGATGTTATTTGACCGGCCGATCCTGATTGTTTATTTATCTCTAATGGTGGGTGCCTTCGACCACCTGAACCCCCATTTTTTCAATACACTTTTTGATCTGGTGCACGTGCGGGCATTTAGGATAATCATCCTCCAGCAACATGCAGGAAGAAAGATGCACTACATCCAAATCATATTTCAGGAGCGATTCCACCAGACGGGAAACCCGGCGGCCGGAACATCCCCCACAGGTGAAAAATCCGATAATCTCCGCATTGTCCCCGTACTTGGCGAAATGCTGCTTCCGTTTATTAAAAGCCTTGAAACAGGCCACGCCAGGACAAACTTCAGACACCGTCTCACAGCGGACAACCGCAATCCGCAGCTTCCCTTTATCCGCCTCGGTTTTTTCCGCAAATTTAATCTGCTTTTCATGGGCTTTCCGGACGTCTTCAACGGTTACCTCCTGCCGATTGGCTTTTTTAACTTCAGCCTCGACCGCGCGTTTGGCCATGCGCCGTACAAAGCCGGGTACCTTTTTCATTTCTTCGAGTGCCTCTTCGGTCCAATTCATTCCCAAACCCTCCTTATAAATCCAATCCAGGATAATTTAGATGATTTTAATCCCTTTTTAGCGCAAAAAAAGAAGCCAAAACCTGATAAGATATCCGACATCTATATTATTTTAACGCTTTTTTCTCGGTTCGCTAAGTGTTTTTCGGTTGGGAACTTTTAGTCAAAAGGTCGGCTAAAGTTTCTTGGCTCAGTACCTGCAGCATGGCTTCTTGCGCCCGTACCAGCACGGGATGAACCGGACAGGTTTGGCAGTTGGCGCAGATGTAGCCGGGTGCCAGACAGGGATTAATCGCCAGCGGGCCTTCAATGGCCGCCATGATATCGGCTAAATTGATCTGGTCCGCCTTTTTGGCCAAGCGTACCCCGCCCTGGGTGCCGCGCTGAGTCGTGACTAAACCGCTGAGTGCCAACAGCTGAACAGTTTTTTTTAAAAAATCCTCGGGAATATCCTGACGTTCCGAAATGACTTTGCTGGACAAAACCGCACCCTCCGGCAGACCGGCTAATTCTAAGAGCATCCGGATGGCATATTCCGTTTGACGCGTAAGCTGCATTTTTAGCCGACCCCCATTATGGATTAAATTTATCCTATTTATCATTTATGATTTTAGCCTACTTAATTTAGAAATGCAAGCCCTAAAACGCAAAAACCCGGCCTACTCCCGTCCAATATTTCCCGAAACCGTTTAAAGGAGGTTTTACCCTTAAAAACGAATATGTAAGAAACACCCCCTGAAAATAAACTTAACCGACGTATTTAATAGTAAGGTTGCGGAAACCGAGGTAGACAGATGGACCACGCAGAAAGTGCCCTGCTCGCCCAGGCCAAGGCGGGTGATCAAGGAGCGCGCGAAAATCTCATAGGCAATTGTCGCTCCTTTATCCGACAGACCGCCGGGGCTTTGGCTAACCGGGGCCTGGAATGGGGTCGGGATGATGAATTAAGCATCGCTTTAATCGCCCTAAATGAGGCGATTGATCTTTATCGCCCGGAAAAAAGGGTGCCTTTTTTGGCGTTTGCCCGAATCGTCATCCAAAGCCGTTTAATAGATTTCTGGCGGAAAGAAAAAAAGTTTTATCAGAAAACCGTGCTTATTAACGATAACGGAAATACCCAAGCTGAGCAGCAGTCAGCCGCTGCTTTGGAAAGCCAATCCGCCTGGGATCGCTACTTAGAGGAGCAGATTACCCGGGAACGGGCGGAAGAAATCCAAAGATTCCAGCAGCTGCTTCGGGCTTTTCGTATAGATTTCAACGAGTTAATCAAGGTCTCACCGCAGCATCGGGACAGCCGGCAAACCAGTATACGGGCGGCTGGCCATTTAGTGAAAAATCCAAGGCTCATGGAATTCCTGCGGGTTAAAAAACAGCTGCCGGTGCAAGAATTAACCGAGCAGATGGGACTTAACCGCAAAACGATTGAGCGCTGGCGAAAATATATCATCGCCTTAACCCTTATCCTGCACCAGCCCAACGAGTTTAGTTATTTGAGAACTTACCTGGAAATCCCGGTTGAAGGAGGTTGTCTTGATGAGTAATCAGATCAAAGGCATAGTATTAGAGGTTAAAAAACGCTCCTGTATCATCATGACACCAGAGGGAAAATTCCAGCGGGTTCCCAAACCGAACCAACCCGTAGAACCAGGCGCGGAGATTATCTGCTGTCAATTCAGCCCGACCCGGAGCTGGCTAAAAAGCGGAGCCATCGCGGCCGTCCTTACCCTTTTCCTTTTCGGCTTATCGCTATATCAAACGATGCTCCCCACAGCCGTTGCCTATGTATCTTTGGATATTAATCCAAGCATTGAGATCGGGGTGGACAAAAACAGTCAGGTCATCGAAGCAAAAGGTTTGAACGAAGACGGAAAAACCCTGCTCAAACTGGTAGCGTTGAAAAATAAAAATGTGTACCTGGCGATTGAGGAACTGATTGACGCTTCCATCGAAAACAATTATCTCGAACCTGGCCAGGAAAACCTGGTTTTTGCCGCGGTTACCAATAATACTGACACAGATATCATTGTTGTTGAAGAAGAATTAGTCTATGCCACGATTACCAGATCCGCCGCCAAAACGCTTCAGGCCCCGGTGGAGGTACTGGTCACAGAAGCCAAGCCGGAAGTACAAAAAGAAGCCCAGAAGAATGGCGTCTCTACCGGCAAGTTTCTTCTCTACCTGGATGAAGACGAAGCTACGGATAAAGATCCGGTTAAGAATGAGAGCCCGGCTGATGATGAAAACCAGGGTAAGCCGGATAAATCACTTAAAACGCTGAACAATCAGAGTCTGAAAGACCTGGGTATAAAACAATGGGAAATAAAGCATCCATCCGCCAAAAAAAACAATCCCTCGAAGCTTAACGCCGGGAACCAAAATCCAAATCCTAATTCTGAAAAGCAGAATCCGCCGGCTAACCAAAATAAAAGCCGCGAATCTAACCGAAAATCCGGTGATCGCGAGCAGAAGGAAAACAATAAAGATTAGCTCCTTTTCCGTTTAGGTGACTAAATGAGCAAGGTCCGGCCAGGTAATCGCTATTGAAGCCAATGCCTCTAAGGCCAAAAAAATAGCCGGATAGCATCTTGCTTACTTCCGGCAAAAATCAATATATAAATTAATATTGAAAGGAGGAAATTAAATGGCTTACATTTAGAATTATAAATAAGGCTAAAGCATATTTCTATGAAACAAACCTACAATTAAATTTATAGATTTTTGTCCATATTGACACATATAATCTATATATCAAAGACTATATAGGATTTCAGCTGAAATAAAAAAGTGGCGGGTCTATATAGATCCCGCTAAGGTGAAGGAGGAGAAAAAGCTTTTTGTAAAGAGCGGAACAGACTCCTTACAAAGGTTATAAAAAATAGTCCTTTCAGGCAGTGGGTGACCTGCCTGAATCTGTATGTTACTTTTGAACTTTATAATCTGATTTTAGTAGGTTGAGAAAATCCTTTCAATCAGCATAAGTGACAAAAATATTTATTATCTTTTATTCACTTTAACCGGCAACAGACTAAAGGAGGCAAGCTTTGGAAGTTCCTGAAGCTTGCCTCCTTTTGAGCTTTCATTGGGTTTTAATTGACTTTTCAATTGCCGCTTAATCGGTTATAAATTAAGTTGAAAAGATTTCTGGTTGAAAAGATTTCTGGCCGAAAGTTTTTATCGCAGAAAACTACAAGGGAGAAAAAGAAAAGAATGGCCCAGACCGTTCCGTATCATTTATTGCTGCAAATTGTCCAGGAAGCCAACCTGCTCCCCCTTACCTCCCGGTGCAATGTTAAGTGCTGTTTTTGCAGTCACCGGCAAAACCCGGCCGGGATAGAGAGTTATGCCATCCCGCGGCTGACACTGGAACAGGCCAAAGAAATGCTCGAGTTTCTGGACCCAGCCCAAAAAATCGTAATTGGCGAGTCAGTATCCCGCATCATGGAGGGAGAGCCCTTTCTTTTCCCGCATTTGCTGGAGCTGCTGAGCGAAGCCCGGCGAAGGTTTCCAAAGACCCCGATCAGTTTGACAACTAACGGCAGTTTATTAAATGTCAAAACCGTAAAACAGCTCGCTGCTCTGTTGCCTTTAGAGATCAATCTTTCATTGAATACGGCCAATCCCCGCTTTAGGGAAGGGCTCTTAAAAGACGAACGCGCGGAAATCGCGGTTTTAAGTCCAGCCTTGCTGCAGCAGCACGCGATTCCCTTTCACGGCAGTATCGTGGCCATGCCCCATTTAACCGGCTGGCCCGATTTAGCAGAGACGATTCGTTATCTGGATAGCTGGGGTGCCCGCACGGTCCGGGTTTTCGAACCAGGATACACCCGATGGTGCCTTCCGGCGGTTCTGCCCAGTTTCACCTATGGTGAACTCAAAGACTTCCTGGATGGCTTGGAGCAAATCGATTGCCCGGTGACGCTTGAACCCGGAAGCTGCACGGATTTAACCCCGGTACTGGCTGGCACCATGGCCGGTACCCCGGCCCGGGCTGCCGGGCTACAAAAAAACGACCGCATCTTATCGATCGACGACAAAGTCCCCTTCTCCCGGGTTGACGCTTTCCAGCAGCTTAAACAAAAAGGCAGCTGCGACTTAATCGTGCTGCGGGGAGCAGAAAAGAAAACCCTGCGGATAAACAAACCGGCGCAAGCGACCTCGGGAATCGTAGTGGAATACGACCTGCACCCGGCGGTTCCCCAAGCCATCCGGCGCATACTTAACCGCACCCGGGCCCAAAGGCCAATCGTGGCAACCTCGACCCTGGCCTACCCGGTTTTAGCCGAAGCTTTGCAGGCGGAAATTCAGACAGCGCAATTACAGCTGCAAATTGTCAGGAATAATTTTTTTGGCGGAAATATCCGCTCCGCGGGGCTGCTGGTCGTCGATGACTACCTGGAAGCGCTGAGCGGTCTGGCTGGAGATTTAATCATCCTCCCTCCCATCAGCTTTGACTCGAAAGGCAAGGATCTGAGTCAGAGGCTTTATACCGAAATCGAGCAGGGTTTAGGGATTCCGACAGTTTTGGGATAGCCGGGGGAGAAAGCGGCCGCAGGCTTGGTCCCCAGGATAACCCTGCGCCAGGATTTTTTCCAATCCCGCTCGCCCGATCAGCCGCAACACTTGCCGGATCGGGATTTGCGGGGGGACTCTTCTATCCAGGCTGCCGTAACGCGGAATGCTCACCATACAACCCCAGCGGCTTTCAGTTTGTCCTTCAATCTCCACGGAAAAACGGCACTCCCCGCAAGTACGCACCGCCTTCTCCCGCATTTCGGGCAAGATCATCCGGTGCCCTTCCCACAACTTGTTGTCCTGCTCCGAAAACCTTTCGGCCATTGCTGCACCCCGCTTAAAAATAAAACCCGCTGCTTCTAAATTTGGTCATCATCAACTCTCTAGAACAATCACCGATTTCCAGAACACATGTTCTAGAATATTATAAATCAACCGGCGCAAGCCGGCAAGCCAAAGGCGAACATATGATTGGTAGCTATTTTAGATGAATTCTATTAAACTAAGCTTAAGTATGAAAATAGGAGGAACAGAAATGTCAAAAAGTGTTTGGGTAGTCCTGGGAGTCGTTGTCGTTTTGGCCTTACTGCTGATTTCCGGGTACAACAGCATGGTAAGCCTAAATGAGAACGTCGACAGTAAATGGAGTCAAGTGGAAAATCAGCTGCAGCGCCGAGCCGACCTTATTCCCAACTTAGTCAACACCGTTAAAGGCTATGCCGCGCATGAACAACAAATATTTACGGATTTAGCCAATGCCCGGGCTCAGATGATGCAAGCCGGAACTGTGGGGCAAGCCGCGGAAGCTGATCAGGCTATGGGGTCCGCCTTATCGCGCCTGTTTGCAATAGCGGAGAATTATCCGAATTTAAAAGCTGACGCTAATTTCCGGCAGCTGCAGGATGAATTAGCCGGCACTGAGAATCGAATCGCCACTTCCCGCAAAGATTATAATGACGCGGTACAAGTATTCAACACCAAAATCAAGCGTTTCCCCGCCAATATCTACGCTGGGATTTTTGGGTTTGAGGCCAGAGAATATTTCGAAGCAGCACCCGGAGCCCAAACCGTGCCCAACGTCCAATTTTAACCGATAGTCTTAACGCATAGTTATAACCGATAGTCTTAACCGATAGTTTTAATCCATAATCTGAACCAATAGTCAACCAACTGCCTGGAGGAGAAAATGAAAACTAAATCCGTAAGGATAAAGCTGTTTGCCCTGGCCGCCCTAGTCTTAATGTTTGTCGGCAGCTTATTGGCTGGCTTCGGGGAAAACGCAGGGACCCTGGCGGCCCCGGCGGTGCCCCGTCCTACCGCGGACTTCTACGTCCTGGATCAAGCCCAGGTTCTCAGTTCCGGCGTGGAAGGGCAAATCCTGAGCATCAACCAGGATTTGTACCGGCAAACGAAAGCGCAAATCGTGGTAGTAACCTTAAACAGCTCTGAAGGAAGGGCGATTGAAGAACTGGGCCTGGAAATCTTGCGTGGCTGGGGAGTAGGCGATAAAGAACTGAACAATGGGGTCGTCTTGCTGGTCATTCCGCCGGAACGCAAATCCCGGATTGAGGTAGGCTATGGTTTGGAAGGAGCGTTGCCGGATGGCAAGACCGGCCGAATTCAGGACGAGTATATGCTCCCTTATTTCCAGCAGGGAAACTACGACCAGGGGGTCTTAAACGGTTTTCAGGTCTTGGCGCAGGAAGTGGCTAAAGAATACCAGATTGCTTTAAACACCGGCAATCCGCAGCCGGCAGTCCGGACCGCGGATCAGCCCTCTCAGGAACTTTCGCCGCTCCAAATATCCCTAATCGTGATTGGGCTCATCCTGCTCTTTTATCTTGACCGGCGCTTCTTCAACGGTTTTATTTTCGGCATGCTGCTGAGTTCGCTGCTGCGCGGCGGTTTTGGCGGCGGAGGCGGGGGCGGCTCTTCCGGCGGAGGCGGTTCCGGCGGCGGGGGCGGCAGCAACCGTGGCTGGTAAAAGCGCTTAGGCAGAAAGGACACGCAGATGGATTACCTCTCGTATTTATGGATTATCCTTATCTTTATTTCGTTTTGGCCGGTTTTTAAACAGAGACGGGTGCAGTCTTCCCGCATCGGCTTAATCCAGGCCCTGGAAAAAGA
>CAZKWP010000015.1:0-883 GCA_964556555.1 uncultured Syntrophomonadaceae bacterium | reverse complement strand
CCCTGATCCACCGTCAGGAGTCAATCAGTTTCCTGGGCATCCCGGTGCGCAAGTTTATTGATCTGGAAGATTCGGAACAAATCCTTAGGGCGATCCGCTTTACGCCGGATACGATGCCGATCGATTTAATCCTGCATACCCCGGGCGGTTTGGTGTTGGCGGCGGAACAGATTGCGCGCGCCTTAAAAAAGCACCCCGCTAAAGTTACCGTAATCATTCCGCATTACGCCATGTCCGGCGGCACGCTGATTGCGCTGGCTGCGGATGAAATCATGCTGGATGAGAATGCGGTCTTAGGGCCGATTGACCCGCAAATCGGTCAATTCCCGGCCAATTCCATCCTGCGCGTCCTGCGCGACAAACCAATCGCCGAGGTGGAGGATCAAACCATCATGTGGGCGGATATTGCCGAGAAAGCCATCCGTCAGGTGTACGATACCGCGGTTGAAATTTTGTCGGCCAGGATTCCTATGGACAAGGCCCAGGAGCTGGCCACTATTTTGAGTGATGGCCGCTGGACCCATGACCATGCCCTGGTTTGCTCCACGCTCAGCGCCTTAGGCCTGCCGGTTACCTGTAATTTGCCGGAGACGGTACACAAATTAATGAGCCTGTATCCGCAGCCCACCCGGCAATCGGTAGAGTATATTCCCATTCCGTACAGACGCAATGTCAAGCCGAACTAAACCTTTTTCGGAGATTTGCGCTGGCAAAACCCAGCAACAACAGGACGGCGTAAAAGGGAGAAAGAAGGAACAAGGATAAGTAGTAAACGGCAAAACCGGAATACATTGGTAAATTAAAAGAAGCTAAGACCGGTAAAAAAGGGGTATGCCAGAGGGCTAAGCCAAAACGGCAAAGCTCCATATCTCCTTGACTTAAA
>CAZKWP010000014.1:0-25087 GCA_964556555.1 uncultured Syntrophomonadaceae bacterium | reverse complement strand
AAGCAGTTAGTTCAATTACGCAGTAAACTCATAAAATAATTCCCTTTGTCCTCTCAGGGGGCAAAGGGAATTATTTTTGTTAATAGTTAACCGACAGCCGCTTAAGGTTTCTTGGGCTTGTTATATTTCCCGCCCCGGTTAGTTGAATCAACCGGGTTAGTTGAATTGCCCGAGTTGGGAGCGATTGCTTCCTCATCATCATGGTTTTGGCCATTCCCGCCATTGTAATTGCCGATCGCTCCCGGGCCGTGCAGATTACACGGTTCCCAAGGCAGATCAGTTGGCTGGGGCTCCCCAGGGGGAGCTTCCAAACCGGTACCCCGCTTAACAAAAACCTGGGTAACCCGGGTGGGACACCAGGGGGTAGCCAACTTTCCAGATTCCGGGCAGATTTCCGCCTGCACGTGGAGGTCGCAGACCTCGGTTGGGACGTTCGCCTCGGTTACCACTTCCGTAATTAAGGACTCGGGTGGGCAAAGTCCATTCGGCAGCTTTCCAGATTCTTTACAAACTGTTACGTAAGTCAGCCCCGGAGGCAGGGTGAATGAACGGGCCGGGAGACCAGCGTGCGCTTTAGTCATGACTGTTTTCCAGATCATGCCCGGATAACCGCCGCCGTAAACATTATTCATGGAGATATTTTGATCATCAAAGCCCATCCAGACCGCGGCGACCAAATCCGGGGTGAAGCCGACAAACCAGGCATTCGTGTCGTCATTAGTGGTCCCAGTTTTACCGGCAGCTGGTCGGCCAAAATAAGCTTTAGCCCCGGTCCCCGGCGAAGTCATAACCGATTGTAACATGTTGGTCATTAGGAAGGCATTGGTGGCATCCATCACTACCCGCTGCTCCGGACGATGCTCGTAGATTATTTGACCGTCATTATCCGTAATCTTCGTAATGGCATAAGGCTTATTATAGACCCCTTGATTGGCAAACACACCGTAAGCAGCCGTCAGTTCCAGGGGAGTAACGCCATAGGTCAAACCACCCAGGGCCAACGAGAGGTTAAGGTCACTTTTTGGGCCTTGGGAAACGAGGGTGGTGATTCCCATGCTTTCAGCAAAGCGCAACCCCTCAGCCGGACCGATCAGTTCCAGCATTTTAACGGCGTATACATTCACCGACAACTGTACGGCCGTCCGCATGGTAATGGGCCCCCGGTACTTCCCGTCGTAGTTTTGGGGAGACCAGTTGTTGTAGGTGACTGGAGAATCGTCCAGTACAGTCCCTGGACTAAAGCCTTTCAATAAGGCTGGGGCATAAACCGCAACTGGTTTAAAAGCCGAGCCCGGCTGCCGTTTGGCGTCCGTAGCGCGGTTGAAAGCGCGTTTGCTGTCATTGTTGCGTCCCCCGACTAAGGCTTTAATGGCTCCAGTTTCGGCCTCCATTACGGTTATGGCCGACTGCACCGGTTTGCCGTTTTTGTCCGGGGGGAAGTACTTTTTATCTGCATAGACAGTTTCGGCGGCCGTTTGAATCTTCGTATCCAAGGTGGTGAAGATGCGTAAACCCTGTTGGTGGATAGCTTGTTCCGGGTTATCCATACTGTCTAATTGCGCGAGAATTGCGGTGCCTTCCTCGATCACATAGTCGATAAAGTACTGATATTGATTACCGTTGGACGGTTTCTTTTCGGCAAGTTCCAAAGGAGCTTCTTTAGCTTGATTCGCCTGTTCTTCGGTAATATAGCCATTGGTGACCATGCGCTGCAGGACCACGGCCTGCCGGTCTTTAGCCGCCTCGGGGTGATTGATTGGCGAATACCGAGCGGGACTGTTCACCAAACCGGCCAGAATCGCGCTTTCGGACAAATTAAGATCTTCCACGTTTTTGCCAAAATAGTATTTGGCTGCAGACTGGACCCCATAGGCGCCGCCATTGAAGTAAATGCGGTTTAAATACATCTCCAGGATTTCATCTTTGGTATACTTTCGTTCCATTTGTACGGCTAAGATTAATTCCTGGATTTTGCGCTCCAGCTTCTTTTCTTTGTTTTGGCCAAAGAAAGCATGATTAACCAGCTGGATGGTAATCGTACTGCCCCCTTCCGAACCCCATCCACTGGTAATATTAGCGAGAATGGCCCGGGCAATCGAATCCAGCCGGAAACCGTGGTGTTCATAAAAACGGTTGTCTTCCGTGGCGATAAAAGCGTTTTTTAAGTTTGCGGGCATGCGGCTGAGATTGACATTTTCCCGGTCCTCGGTAGCGTGTAACTTAGAGGCCAGTTGACCCTTATAATCATAAATATAACTTGTTTCAGCCGCCTCCAGTTTATTGGTGTCCCAATCCGGCATATTTTTGATAGCGCCTACCAGATAGCCGAGACCGATTCCGCCCGCCACAAAAACTACTAGGATCAAAGAAAGGATTACCAGCCGGCTGGCTTTAATTTTGCGGCGAGGTTTTCTTTCTTTTTTTTCTTCCACCCTAATATTCCCCCTTGTGAAACCAATCTGGTTTCAAGCGAAAGCCAGTTTGCCTTATTATAGCATAAAGGTCCGGGTCGCAACAGGTTAGGAACTGGTAAACCCTGATTCGCTTGAAAAGACGGATAGGGACAATTGTGCAGGCGGACAAACAAAGATTTGCCCAGATCGTTGGGGGAAATTGGGGGAAATAGGAAGACTATAAAGGGCAGTGAAAATGTAAAAACTCAAAAAATCCTCGCTGTTTTAAGCGAGGATCAATAAAAAGCAGAGGCTGCTTCAGCTGCTACACCCAAATCTTCTGGTGATTTGAGCCCTGAGTGAGTATACCTTTTTTTTAGGCGCTTCTGTCTTGGGTGCTGCTCCTTGGGGCTCTTCGATTTTTAACAGCTCTTTAAATTGACGGCTTCCGGTTAAGTCGTCTAAACGACGCAGAAGCTGGGTTCTTAATTCTGGTCTTTGCAGGGCTAAGGCTAAATTGGCCAGGATAAAACCCAGTTTGTCTCCCACGTCAAATCGCGTTCCATAAAAGCGGTAAGCGTAAATCTTTTCCATTTGGGCCAGGAGATTAAGAGAATCGGTAAGCTGGATCTCCCCATTGAGGCCGGGGGTGGCTTTATCAAGCAACGGAAAAATGGCCGGGCTTAAAATATAACGGCCAATAATCGCCAGATTGGCAGGACTGAGCTTGCGTCGTGGTTTTTCCTCAAAACCCTTAACTAAGCAACAAAGGTAATCATCCGTAGCCGGCTGAACCATTCCGTACCGCGGCAGGTCGTCATCCGGCACCTCCTGAACCGCAACGAGCGGTGCCTGTAACTGAGCGAATAGATCGAGCATTTGTTTTAAGCAGGGGACCGGAGCCGTGATAATATCGTCCGGTAAAAGAACGGCGAAAGGCTCATCGCCGATTAGCCGCCCCGACCGCATCCCCTAAGCCCCGGGGATATTCCTGGCGGATAAAGCGAATGTCGGCCAGCGCACTGATTTGTTTGACAATTTGCAGGAGATCATGTTTTTCCCGTTGTAAGAGCAGGGCTTCTAATTCCTTAGCGGACGAGAAATGGTCTTCGATAACTGACCAATCCTGGCGAATAACCATAATTAGATCGGTTATGCCAGAAGCAACAGCTTCTTCTACTATATACTGAATGGCTGGTCTATCAACCACGGGCAACATTTCTTTCGGCAGGGCTTTAGTGGCCGGCAGCAGGCGGGTTCCCCATCCGCCAGCTGGTATAACCGCTTTACGAACTAACATCCCCAGCGCCCCCTTTTCCGGGATATCAGAAGGCTTCGACTACCAGACAGATAGCATAGATATACAGTTTTATTATAGGCGTTTTCCACTATTTGGTCAATAAGCAGCAACGGAGCGGGCGGCTGGTTAATCTTGGTCTACCCAGCCTAGGGGACATTATCCGGCAGGTTTAAACTTAATTTGCAAAAAAGGGGTCGAAATACCAGGTTTCTTTTTTAAGAATATCTAGTATTATTTAAGCGTAAGTGATAAAGTATTAATGATGTTAAACCAGCAGGAGGTGATCGAGTGTCAGTATTTGGATTTCTCCCCAGCGTAGGGCCTTGGGAACTGATCTTAATCTTAGCTATAGCTTTGATAATTTTCGGCCCCGGAAAGCTGCCCGAAGTCGGACGCTCGCTGGGAAAAAGTATTAATGAGTTTAAGCGGGCATCGGTAGATATAAAGAAGCAGATCGAGGAAGAAGTTAAAGAAATTAAAGAAGAAGTCCCCAGCAAGGAAAATCCGCTGCAATAGCCGGGTATGGGAACAGTGAAGATCTGCTTAGGTTTAACCAATTGCATAGGTAAATATTTACTCTTATCCAGAGAGGCGGAGGGACGGGCCCGATGAAACCCGGCAACCAGACAACTGGGGCGTACGAATATCGACCCGGCAGTCCTTGGTGCCAATTCCCACAGAATAATTGTATTCTGGCAGATGAGAGGAAGGGTCAAATTGTTAAAACCCCTTCTTGTCGAAGGGTTTTTTTATTTTCCCGGGTGATCAAACTTAGGCAGCGAAACGGTTGGACAGCAGCATTTTCGGCCTGAGCCGGGAATATCCTTGAAAGGCAGTTGAAGATTATTGGAATCAACCGGTAAATTACGGAGTTGGACCGCTAAACAGGTTTTAGTTTTAGACGGGGCCATGGGGACGATGTTGCAATCCCGGGGTCTTAAGCCGGGAGAATGTCCTGAGTGCTTGAATGTACGGGATCCCCAGGCTGTTCAGGCAGTGCACCAGGCTTACCTCGCGGCCGGGGCGAACGTAATCCAAACCAATACCTTTGGGGGCAATCGCTATAAACTGGGCGAATACGGGCTGGCTGACCGGGTCAGGGAGATCAATCAGGCAGCGGTTCGTTTAGCTAAAGCCGCAGCCGGCGAGCGGAGCCTGGTTGCGGTGTCGATGGGTCCGACCGGGTTGCTGAGCGCGCCTTATGGGATCGCGACGTTTGATGATTTTTACGCGGCATTTGCCGAGCAAGCCCATGCCGCAGCGGAAGCCGGCGCGGATCTAATCAGCCTGGAGACCATGTCGGATCTCCAGGAAATTCGAGCCGCCCTGATTGCGGTAAAAGAGAACACCCGGCTCCCGGTTTTGGCTCAGATGACCTTTGAGCCGAATGGCCGAACCGTCATGGGGACCGATCCCCGCACTGCCGCCGTCGTGCTTAGCACTTTAGGCGCGGATGCGGTAGGCGCTAACTGTTCGGGAGGTCCTGAGGAACTGCTGGCGGTCTTAAAAGAAATGGCTCAGGTAACCAGCCGGCCGCTGGTGGTGCAGCCGAATGCCGGGTTGCCCAAACTGCTGGACGGGCGAACTATATTTGAACAAACCCCGGAAACGATGGCGGGCTACGCCTTAAAACTGTTGGAAGCCGGGGCCTGGATCATTGGCGGCTGCTGCGGTACAACCCCGGAACATATTCAGGCCATCAGTCAGGTTTTGCGCGGCAAACAGCCAGTAGTACGGGATACGCTGGGGATTTCCGCGCTGACCAGCCGCTCGCGTACGGTAATCGTGGGAGGAAGTTCGCCCCTGTTTGTGGGTGAGCGGATCAACCCCACCGCCCGCAAAAAATTAGCCGAAGATATTCGGGAAGGCCGGATGCAGATGGTTCTGCAGGAGGCGCGCAGCCAAGCTGAGGCCGGGGCCCCGGTTTTGGACGTGAATATGGGGGTGCCGGGAATTGACGAGCCGGCTGCGATGCAAAAGGCGGTTATGCAGATTCAAGCCGCGGTTGATGTGCCGCTTGTAATCGATTCAGCCAACCCGCAGGCGATTGAGGCTGGGCTGAAGGCTTTTGCCGGCAAAGCCTTAATCAATTCGGTTAATGGCGAAGCCAAAAGCTTGCAGACGATCCTCCCCTTAGCCAAACGGTATGGGGCATCGATTTTGGGATTAACCCTGGATGGGCGGGGGATTCCGGCTACGGCTGCCGAACGGGTGAGCATAGCTCAGCGAATTGTTCAAGCGGCCGCGGAACACGGAATCGCTAAGGAAGACGTTTTTATAGATTGTTTAGTGCAGACCGCCAGCGCACAGCAGGCGCAGGTACTGGAAACCCTTAAGGGAGTGCAGCTGGTTAAACAGGAACTGGGGGTTAAGACAGTGCTGGGGGTAAGCAATGTTTCCCACGGCCTCCCGGCCCGGGAAATATTGAATTCGGCTTTTTTGGCCATGGCCCTCGGTTTTGGTCTCGATCTGCCGATAATGAATCCTTTTGAGCAGCGGATGCGTGAGGCTTTAACCGCCGCAGCGGTTTTGACTAACCAGGATGAGTACTGCGGCCGGTATATTCAGGAGTTTCGAGATTTCAAAACCAGTGTCGTGCCAAGCGGGGGAGCAGCAGTCCTCCCAGCTGCGGCGGCTGATACCGGCGTGGGGAAAAAGAGCGAGGCGGCACCAGCGGCTGCAGTTAGCGGGACTCTGGCCCCGGGTGGCGAACCAAAACCGATGCTGGGGGACGAACTGCAGCGCCAGGTTTTTCAAGCCATCATTGACGGTAACCGAATGAGTATTACCGAATTGATCAAACAGGCGCTGGATTTTGGCTTGGAACCGCTGACCCTGGTGAATAAGGCCATGATTCCCGGCATCGAAGAGGTGGGTAGACGTTATGAAGCGCAAACCTTTTTCCTGCCCCAATTAATCTTGGGCGCCGAAACTATGAAGGCCGGATTTGCTCTTCTGCGGCCGCTCCTTAGCAGCCGCGGTGAGCAGCAGGCCGTGGGCAAAATCGTCTTGGCCACGGTGCAGGGGGATATCCACGATATCGGCAAAAATATTGTGGCGATTATGCTGGAGAACTATGGCTTTGAAGTGATTGACTTAGGGAAAGACGTACCTACGGCTGAAATTCTGGCGGTCGCGGAAAAGGAAAATGCGGAACTGATCGGGCTGAGTGCTTTGATGACCACGACCATGCCGCGGATGGCGGAAGTAGTAGCTGAAGTGGAAAAGCGAAGCCTGCCGACTAAGGTAATGATTGGGGGAGCTGTGGTTACCCCGGAATATGCTAAAAAAATCGGTGCCCATGCCTATGCCGCTGATGCCCGGGCTGGGGTCTTAAAGGCTTTGGAACTGATAGGCGCCCGGGTGGGCGGCACACACTAAGGACAGAGTGCGACATATGCAGGCTTAGATAAGTTAACGCGGAGAGTCCAGATTTGACCAGACAGAGAGTCGATAGAGGAGGGAGCGCTAAATGGGTTTTCAGCGCACTTATGCGGAAATCAACGAAAAGATCAAAAAAGGCCAAGCTGTGGTGGTCACGGCGGAAGAGGTTATCGGCCTAGTCGAAAAAAAAGGCGTAGAACAAGTGGCCCGGGAGGTTGACGTGGTTACGACCGGGACTTTTGGCACCATGTGTTCTTCCGGGGTGTTTCTAAACTTTGGGCACGCCAAACCCCGGATGCGTATGAATAAGGTTTGGTTAAACGGGGTTTTGGCTTACGGCGGGATAGCCGCGGTAGATGCCTACCTGGGGGCCACGGAAATTCCCGACAGCGATCCCGCGAATAAGAACGGTCCTGGCCGCTTCCTGTACGGGGGCGGGCATGTCATAGAAGACTTGGTGGCGCGGAGGCCCGTGCGTTTGGAAGCGGTGGCCTATCCCACCAACTGTTACCCGCGCAAACGGATCGAAACCACGATTACCCTGGATGAAATCAACGATGCAACCCTGTTTAATCCGCGAAACGCCTATCAGAACTACAATGTGGCGGTGAATGCCTCGGGCAAAACGATTTATACCTACATGGGAATGCTCAAACCCAACCTGGGTAATGCCTCATATTCCAGTGCCGGGCAACTAAGTCCGCTGCTGAATGACCCTTACTACCGGACGATAGGTATCGGGACGCGGATTTTTTTGGGCGGTGGTATCGGCTATGTGGCCTGGCACGGAACCCAGCACAGCCCCTGCGAAACCCGCAGTGAAAACGGGGTACCGACCGGAGGAGCGGGAACCATTGCCGTTATCGGAGACCTGAAACAAATGAGTCCGCAGTGGCTTAGGGGAACCAGCTTAATGGGGTACGGAACATCGTTAACCGTGGGGATTGGGATTCCGATACCTATTCTGGACGAAGAAATGCTGCGTTTCACCGCGGTTAAGGACGAGGAGATCTTAGCCACAATCTACGATTACAGCGACGCTTATCCGCTTGGTAAGCCAGGCAATCTGGGAACGGTTACGTACGCTGATCTGAAGAGCGGCAAGATTGTGCTGGAAGGCAAGGAAGTACCGACCAATCCTATGTCCAGTTACCCGGCAGCCCGGAAAATCGCGCTGACGCTTAAGGACTGGATCCAGCGGGGCGATTTTAGTTTGACTGAGGCGGCACAACTCTTACCTTCTGCTGATTCAGGAATTACCCTGAACCGTTTGCAGGAGAAAAACGGGGGCTAAACGGTAACGGCAGTTAAGCAGCAGTCGGGCAATTTGTCGACGCCAGATGGAGAATAGGGAAAAGGGGGGCCCTGACTTTGGCCAGTAAAAAGATCGTTTTAAGGTTTTCGGCAGTGTTGGTGGAACAGCCGATCATTTATCGTTTGATTAAAAATTACGACTTAATGGTTAATATAATTAAAGCGGAGATCAATCCACGCCGGGAAGGTTCCCTGATCATGGAATTGAGTGGTCAGCCGGAAAATTTTCAGCAGGGAATCGATTTTTTAAATAGTCTGGGAGTAACTGTAGAACCGCTTAGTGAAATGGTGGTTCGGAATGAGGAGCGGTGTACGCACTGCGGCGCCTGCACTGTGGTCTGTCCGGCCGGAGCTTTATACTTGGAGCGTCCTTCGATGGAAGTAAACTTTGATAATGATAAGTGTGTGGTTTGCGGGGTTTGCGTGCAATACTGCCCGCAGAAAGCCATGGAGGTTAAGTGGGGCGATTAAACGACGCCCAGGAATTAAAGGTTGAGGCGAATTTATCGATGTACGTGCAACGAACCTACCGATCCCTTCCCGCCAGCCCGGATTTAGTTTTTTTTCGGGCAGTGTTAAAAGAAACCGACCTGCATATCGGGGTGGATCGGAAAAGCTATAAACCGGAATTGGAAGAACTTACTCGGGATTTGGTCTGGCAGTACCGAAATCAACTGGAACTGTATATTCAGGAAGACCCCGAGTTTCGGACTACGCTGGAACCGCATATCTTATTGGCCTCCGCGCCGGCCTTGGCTTATACCATGAGCCGGGCGGCCTGGAAGGCCGGTGTGGGTCCGATGGCTGCCGTGGCCGGAGCCATGGCGGAAGCCGTAGGACAGGGGCTTTTAGTCCAAACCAGGGAAGTGTTGGTGGAAAATGGGGGAGACATCTTTTTGAAGATTAAAAGGCCGCGCCGGATTGGGATTTTCGCCGGGAAGTCGCCCTTTAGCGAACGGTTGGCCTTAGAGATTGATCCCCGCTGGGGGGCGTTAGGCGTTTGCACCTCTTCCGGTACGGTAGGCCCTTCTTACAGTGCCGGTCAGGCTGATGCTGCCGTCATCCTGTCGGCGTCGGCCGCACTGGCTGATGCCGCAGCTTCCGCGGTGGGGAATGTGGTGCAAAGCCCGGAAGATGTGGAGCGGGGCTTGGCCGTAGCCCAGTCGATCGAAGGGGTGCTGGGCGCGGTCGTGATTAAGGACGACCGGTTGGCGGTCTGGGGCAAGGTGAAGTTGATTCCGACCGGAAAATAGCGGCTCCGCATTTCGACGATTTGATCTTAACCAACTAAAATCCAGGCGAAAGGAATGGAGACAGGATGAAAGCGCACACCGAATACTTGTGGTTTAATACCCCCAAAAGGCGCGAATACTTAAACCTTACCCCAAAACTTAGGGAAATTCTCAGCCACAGCGGGATTAACGAGGGAATGATGCTGATTTCAGCCATGCACATCACGGCCGGAGTTTTTATTAACGATGATGAGCATGGGATTCTGGAGGACATTGATGAAATGCTGGAACGTTTGGCGCCCGGAGGGATCGATTATCGGCATCATCGAACCGGGGAGGACAACGGGGATGCCCATTTGAAAAATATCTTAGCGGGGCATCAGGTTATCGTCCCGGTTACCGAAGGCCAGCTGGATTTAGGCCCCTGGCAGCGCGTGTTTTACGCGGAGTTCGACGGTCAAAGACGTAAGCGGGTAGTAGTCAAAGTACTGGGCGAATAAAAGGTTTCGGTGTATAAAGGAAATTAAAACGTTTACCCTAAGACTTAGGGGGAACGTTTTTTATTTGAGGTGCGGTTGGCATGGACAATGTCAAATGGGTGAAAGTCCCTGGTGCGAGTGCCAATGGTTGGAGGCAAAAAGAACGTCCCCTTGCTTCCATTATCTCCAGAATTTGGTGATTTTGGTCGTATGAAACAAAGCAATTATGATATACTAAATAGTAGTGTTTTCTTCGAAAGCAGTGTTTTTCCAGAAAAGGAGATAGAGAAGAATTCAAAATATTTTTTATCTTTTTGTCCCCTCAGGGGACAAGGGAATTAATTTTAGGGCTAAAGTGGTTCTTGCTGCACGCTCGTATATTATATATGTTTTTTCACTATTAAATGGCGAGGAGGGTTAAGATGAAAAAGGTAATTGCTGCAGCAATTCAATACGAACCGGCCATGTTTGCCACGCAAGTCAATCTGGAAGAATTGTACAGATTGACGGAAGTAGCGGCGCAAAGAGGAGCAAACCTCATTGTTTTACCGGAGCTGGCTGCTGCCGGGCACGCCTGGTCGAATCGGTGGGAACTAGCGCCTTACGTTGATACGATTCCCGGCTCAACCACGGATATGTTTTTAAACATTACCCAACGTTACGGCTGTTATCTGGTAATCGGTCTGGCGGAAGTCGATCCTGACACCGGCATATTTTATAACTCGGCCGCTTTGCTCGGCCCTTCCGGATTGATTGGCCGATACCGAAAAACCCATCTATCCATCTCCGACCCTCGGTGGGCGGCGGTGGGCAACCTGGGGCTGCCGGTTTGGGATACCGAGTTGGGCCGCATCGGGATTGCCCTCTCCATAGATTTGGAATTTCCGGAAACAGCCCGGGTTTTGGCTTTAAAAGGTGCGGAAGTTATCGCCTTCCCCTGCAACTGGATGGGGGAAACCTGCCCTTCGGCCCTCTGGATGACGCGCGCCCTGGAGAATGAAGTGTATTTGGTGGCAGCGAATCGTTGGGGCCGGGAAAGAGGGATTGAATATAGCGGCGGCAGCTGCATCATTGATCCGCAGGGAAACGTTTTGACTTATCAAGGGAGCGGAAACGGCATAGTCGGGACTGAAATTTCCCTGAATCAAAGTCCGCGGTCCGCTTTGGATTATAACGCAGGTCCTTACGGGACTGATAAATTTGGTGTGCCCGGGGAGGTTTTGCCCTCGCCTAGGGGATTATTAAGCAGGCGCAGGCCAGAACTCTACCGACAGTTAATGTGCTTTGGACACCTTTGGCGAGCGGAGCAGTTTTTTGGCCTGGACCGCTATAATGCCCTGCCCCCGGGTCGGGAATCGACCATTGGCGTAGTCCAGTTTGAAGCTGTGCCGGGCAGTCGGGAAAACAACTTGCAGCGGATTAAGCAGTGGGTTTCGCAGGCCAAACAGGAGCGGCCAGAGCTGCAGATGTTGGTTTTCCCGGAATTAGCCACCACCGGTTTGGTCATGAACCAAATGACTGAACTGGCGGAACCAATCCCGGGGACCACTACCAGTACGCTTAGACCCTTAGCGATGGAGCACGCGCTTTATTTAGCGTGGGGAATGGCGGAGTTGGCACCGGATGGAAAAGTATTCCAAACCGCGGTGATGCTCAGCCCCGACGGTCGAATGCATACCTACCGCAAAGCGCATTTGCTGGCGGAAGACCAGGCTTGGGCGCAGGCCGGCGCGGCCTTGCCGCTGCCGATAGATACGCCGCTCGGTCGGGTAGGGCTTTTGCTTGGCACGGATCTTTTGTTTCCGGAGGCGGCCCGTTGTCTGGCGACCCAAGGCGTAGATCTGTTAGTTGTGCCATCGGGTATAAGCGGGCCCGGACCGATTGGTTTAGAGGCGAGCCGGAATCAGGAAGTCTGTTCGGCAAAAATCACCGATCCGTTTCACTGGTGCATCTGGAGGATTCGGGCTTGGGAAAACAGCGTGTTCTTGGCCGTAGCCAATCAGGCTAGTCGGGGAGAAGCGCGTCGTGGTCTAAACTTAAGCGGCGTCTTTGGCCCGGTGCCTTATGAAAGCTGCGAACCCTGCCGCGAGGTGTTAACTGACGCAGCGGAGGGGATGCTGGTTACCGCCATCAGTACCAGCCGCGGCACTCCGGCTGGTTATAAAGTGCGGAAAAAGGATAATCTGCGGCGTCGGAATACCAGCCTATATCAGGAATTAGTGAGCTTAAACCCGCTTCAGCCATGATTTTACAGCTGAGCGGGCAGAGTAAAGCTGGACAGCCGGCAAAAGCATGAATATAATATTAAATATAGTATTATCTGAAGCTAGTTTTCGTTGATGATATTAGTATTTTCTGGCCGGGGAAAAAGGAGGGTTCTCAATGTTAGATATTGACTGCATCGACCTGTTTGTCGGTAATCTTCCCAAAGATGTATTGGAAGAAGAGACAGCCAAGGACAGCGCCGAGATTAAGCCAGGAGAAAAAGATCCTAGTGCTTAAGGAGCTTAAGGAGGTCAGGGCATAAATCAGGGCTAATTTTTAGGCTTTTTGGGCCGTTCTTCACCGCGAAGGGCGGCTTTTTATTTTTAATCATAATCCTTGTATCAATAACTTGTCGGCTTTGTCATTTAATAATAATTAGTCATCCAACTTAAGGATATAATCTCTTAAGTCGCTTAAGCTGCCTTGGAAGGCTGGGGTATACCGGGGGGAACCCCGGTCAATCAGGCCATCAAGAATCAGACCAGTGGTTAGTCCTAACTCAGCTGCCACCATGTCCTCCTGCATATCGTTGCCGATCATTAAGCATTCGGCGGGGGTCAGGTGCAAATGATCAAGGATATCTCGGTAGTAATCGAGGTTTGGTTTACAGAAACGGGAGTTTTCGTAAGACGTTACCAGTTCCCAGGGGTGGTCCTCTATGCCGGCCCAACGCATCCGTTCCCAGGTGGCGATAGCCGGAAATATGGGGTTGGTAGCCAGGACCAGTTTTAAGCCTTGCTGTTTAGCCAAGTCGAGCATCTGGGGGACGAGCGGACTGGGCTGAGTTAAATGAGCCAGAGTCTTAAATTCCGTATTGTAAAAATCATCAAAGAGGGATTCTAAATCGGTTCGGGATTGGGGTACCAAGCTGGTAAAACAGTCCCAGAAAGCGGTTTCATTATCGCAGCCCGGCTCCGTATTGGTGATCATGGCGTTGGTGGCTTGCCACAGGTTGGCGATAAACTGTTTCGGTTCCAGGATGGGTAAAAAGCGTACTGCCAATTTTTGCATATACTGGCCGACAAAGTTGTCCATATCCATCGGCAGCAGGGTTCCGTCCAAATCAAACAGCAGGGTGGTTATCCGGGGCATCGGCAAATCCCTCCCAATTCTTTTCCAGTTGGTCATTCCAATTAGTCTAGCCAGTTTAAAGCATTTGCGGTAAGATTTGTTTAAATCCTTATCTAGTCTATCTTACTAAGGATTCTGCCGAAGTGCAAACCGGAATTATATAAAATCTGCGACGCTTCCCTTTAGGCTATTTTTCAGGGACGTACTGGGGTTTCGCTGTAGTTGCTCTTTAGAGTGCATTGCTGAGATATTTTTGGTATGCTACAATTATTCACGAGTTTTGGCTGAAGGAGGTTGTAACCTGTGTCTGGTCACTCCAAATGGGCAAATATTAAACATAAAAAAGCCAAAGTTGATGCGCACAAGGGAAAACTTTTCACTAAGATTGGCCGGGAGATAATCATGGCTGCCAAAGCTGGCGGCGGGGACCCTAATGGAAATATGCGCCTGAAAATGGCAATTCAAAAAGCCAAGGAAGCGAATATCCCAGCCGATAATATTCAGCGGGCGGTTCAACGGGGAACCGGGGAAATTGAAGGTGCTGTCTACGAAGAGATTATGTATGAGGGTTATGCACCCGGCGGGGTGGCGGTAATGATGCAGATTGCGACCGACAACCGCAATCGGACCGCAGCCGATATCCGGCATATATTTTCCCGAAACGGCGGTAACCTGGGCGAGTCCGGCTGTGTGGCCTGGATGTTTGAACGTAAAGGCCTGCTAGTGGTCGATCCCGAAGCTCCCCCCGTCGATGAGGACGAATTATTACTGTTAGCCCTGGATGTGGGCGCGGAAGATGTCCGAACTGAGGACGAAAGTATCGAGATAGTGGCAGCGGTCGAAGATTTTGAGCAGGTAAAAGAAGCCTTAACCAAGGAGGGCTTGTCTTTTTCGGTGGCGGAGATAACCATGATTCCCCAAAATACGGTGGCCGTTACGGATCAGGAGCAAGCGGCACAAATTCTGAAACTGATTAACATGTTGGAAGAGCACGATGATGTGCAGGAGGTATACGCCAACTTTGACCTGCCCGAAGAATTAATGGATGCCTTTGATTAGTTGGGCGTGGGACCTTATTACGCCTTGACCTGAGAATATGGCCGGGTTGCCTTCAGGCTTATTAGACCCAGAAGCTTAACCGGTTAGAGTCCGTTGGTCTAGTATATAATCAGCCCTAATTGGAAATAATAACAATTTGAAGAGAGACTTCAAATAAGTTATTAAATCATAGTTGGGGTTGATTAAGAATGCTTAGCCGTCGTAGCAAGTATCTGGTGCTAGGACTTATTGGAATCGGGTTAATCAGTTTTGGGATGACATTTGCCTGGATGGTCTGGTCACCATCGGCTGCCCGGAAACCCTCTTTAACGGTAAATACAGGAGAGCGTTCAGAAAATGCTGCGGTTCAAGAGGAGACTAATAACACAAAAACCGTTAAACCGGCGCTGTTGGATCTATTCACCGATAAGCCAGCCGACGAAAACGTAAAACCGGTAATTACCGCCGCTACCCAAGTGCTTCAGGAAAGTCGTTACCGGCTTTGTGGCCATGTAGAGGTAGGGGTCCCGATCAAAGACCCGGTTTTGCATAACCTGGGCATTGAACAATTGACCAGTCTGTATCCCATGCAGGATGGCTGGGAAGTTATTTTAGCGGGTCCGGAACGGGTCATCTTAAGGATGAATGTAGAGGGATTATGTCCGCATTGCGCAGTCAAACGCCATTTAGGCGTAATTGACGGCAAGGTGGCCATCTTTAATGGCCCAGCCAGTTTTCGGGGAGGATTGGACCGTTTAACCAATCTGTCGGTTTCCTCTCTGCCGCTGGAATGGCAGGAGCCAATCCGGATGGGTCTGATGGAGTTTGAGGACGCCGAGGCTTTATCCCAGGCGCTGGACAGCCTGGATGAATTTCGTTGAATTAAAGGAACTGATATATTAAAATTAAAGAAACTGAAACGGGGGGATTGGGGTGAAAATTTTAATGCATATGTGCTGCGGACCTTGTGCCAGCTTTCCGGTTCCCGCATTGTTGGAGCAGGGGCATCAGGTCCGTGGGCTGTTCTATAATCCCAATATCCATCCGTTTCAAGAGTACCAGCGCCGCCAGGAAGGCGTAAACCAGTTGGCCGAAAGTTTAGGAATTGAGGTAATAGACCTCGCAGAATACGATATCGAAAATTATTTTCAGGAAACGGCTTTTCGGGAAAACCAACGCTGTCGCATTTGTTATTACCTGAGATTAAAAAGAACCGCCCAAATTGCCCGGCGCGGCAATTTCGAGGCCTTTACCACCACTCTGTTGGTCAGTCCTTTTCAAAAACACGAACTGATTCGCGAAATTGCTGAACAAGTGGGGGAACAGCTGGGAATTCCTTTCTACTACCAGGATTTTCGGCCCGGTTACCCGGAAACGGTCGTCCGCTCCAAGTCGCTGGGTCTTTATCGCCAGCAGTACTGCGGCTGCCTGTTCAGCGAACGGGAAAGGTTTAAACCACGGCGGAAGTCTCCCCAGGCGACTTAGAATTTATTTATAGTTGGTGATTCATAACAAGATTGGCAAGGACCGGCAGGGATTTGCGATTAATTGTCGAAACCCCTGTTTTAGGTTCTTATTTTTATTTGTTCCTTTAGAGAGGGTGGTAAGATGCGGCCAAATATCTGGCTTAAGTCAAGACCAAGAAAATTTTTCCGTTTGCCAACGGTATGTTTTTTGATTGTATGCCTGGGTTTGACCTTAATCGGGACGGATTATCCTGCAGCCGCGGCCACCATTCCGGCAACCCTGCGGGTGGGCGTGGTGCAGAATGGTTCGACCATTGATTTTGCGGTGCAGCAGGGCGAATATAAAATAGTCGATGTTTGCACCGGGGAGACTGTGGTTGATTCGATGAGGGGGGAGGCAATGTATCGGGCTCAAATGGATTCGGGTCTTTCCCGAATTGAACTGTTTCGGCAGACAGAGCCCGGGGAAATTTCTGACCGCCAGGAATCCGGCGAAACCTCTGTCGAGGGCTGGGAAAATGAAGGCGCTTTTAAAGGACCGCTGCAGTTAGTCTGTGTCGGGACCGACCGGGGGGAAACGGAGGCTCTGCATGTCAGCCGGTTTCAGTGTGAATCCCGCAGTTATCGCGGGCAGCTGGAAATCCGGTTAAATACGAGTTGCAGTGGTTTGACCGGGATCAATGAACTGCTTATGGAAGATTATTTGGCTGGGGTAGTTCCGCGGGAGATGAGCGCCTGGTGGCCGAAAGAGGCCATAAAGGCGCAAGCGATTATTGCCCGCACTTATGCGGCGCAAAACATGAACAAGCATCGCGCGGAGGGCTTTAATCTATGCGCCACCACTAACTGTCAGGTTTATGGAGGCTATGATTACGAAGAGCCGGCAATTAACCGTCTGCTAAAGGAAACGGAAGGGCAGGTCCTTTTGGATAACCAGGGGGTGTTAGTAACGGCGCTCTATCATTCCAACAGCGGAGGCTACACGGAAAACAATGTGAATGTTTTCGGGGCGGATCTTTATTATTTACAGGGCCGGCCCGACCCGTACAGCTTAGGGCACGGTTTGGCGGATTGGGGCTATACCACGGCGATAAACGGGCGAAACAGCCGCGGGGAAGAAGGGCTGCGCAGCTTGCTGCTCACAGCGAACCCGCAGCTTGGCTTAATCGAGTCGATTGAATTAAGCAAATACCCCTCCGGTAGGGTGAACCAGGTGATTATTTGCGATGATCAAGGCAACAATACTAAAATAACCGGGGCTAAATTTGTCAGTCTGTTAAATCCGACCGGTGCCGTGGGCAAAGATCAGGTAATGGGCAGACTGTTTGATCTGGATACGGATGCTTCGTTAACCATGCTGAACGGTCAAGGGGAAAAAACAGCCCGGCAGGGAGCAGACTCGAGTCTGACGGTAGTTTCCAAAAACGGCAAACAAAATTTGGCGAAAGTGGAATTCAGTTATTACGTGGCTGGAGCCGCGGGCAAGTATCAACGGTCCAAAACCCCGACTGTTGTTTATATCCAGGGGCACGGCTGGGGACACGGAGTCGGCTTATCTCAGTGGGGGGCGTATGGTATGGCGGAGCAAGGTTTTAAATATCAGGAGATTCTGGATTTCTACTATCCTGGAACGCAGTTGATCCGAGTCAATTAATAAGGGGGTCCATTTTAGTTGGCGTTAGTTAGGAGTATGGTTAATGCTGGTTGCTGATTTTGACTACGAGTTACCGAAGGAACTGATTGCGCAGGAGCCCAGCCCCCTGCGGGATCAATCCCGTCTTTTGGTCGCTAAGCGGGAGCAAGCCGCTTTAGAACACCGCCTCTTTTACAATCTCCTGGATTATCTGAATCCAGGAGATGTTCTGGTTTTAAATGAAACCCGGGTTATTCCGGCCCGCCTGTGGGGAACTAGAACGGACACCGGCGCCAGACTGGAAGTCTTTTTGCTGCAAGCTCAGGGTTCGTCCCTGCTTTGGGAAGTCCTGGTTAAACCTGGGCGAAAAGCCCAGCCGGGGACGCGGCTCTGTTTTGCCAGTCCCCTTGATTCGGGCACTGGGGCAAAGCCCGGTGGGGATCGACACTCCCTTCAACTGGAGGGTTTAGTCCGCGAAGTTACCGGTACGGGAAGTCGGATAATCGAATTTAGCCGGCCGGGGATGGCGCCGGAAACGCTTGCCTCAAGGTTTGCGGAGATCCTGGAAATGTTGGGTGAGACCCCTTTGCCCCCTTATATTAGTCGTTCGCCCGCGCCCAGCGACCGCCAGCGTTATCAAACTGTCTATGCCCGAACTCATGGATCGGTAGCGGCTCCCACGGCCGGACTGCATTTTACCCCCCAATTGCTGGCAGCGATTCAGCAAAAAGGGGTAATTACCGTACCCCTGGTTTTGCATGTGGGTCTCGGCACGTTTCGGCCGGTTAAGGCGGAAAAAGTCGAGCAGCACCAAATGCATTCGGAGTATTATTCTATCTCCGGCCAAACCGCGGAAGTCATTAATCAGACGCGGCGTCAGGGAGGACGGGTATTGGCGGTGGGAACGACCTCAGCCCGGGTTTTAGAAACCGTGGCCGACACCAGTGGACGGGTTTGTGCAGGGTCGTGGTGGACCGATATTTTTATCTACCCAGGTTACCGCTTTAAGGTGGTTGACGGTCTGATCACCAATTTTCACCTGCCCCGGTCCACCTTGCTGATGTTAGTTTCCGCTTTGGCGGGAAAAGAGCTGATCTTAAAGGCTTACCAGGAAGCGGTGCAGCACCGGTACCGGTTTTTCAGCTACGGTGATGCAATGCTGATTATCTGATATAATTATCTGATATAATAGATGAGATTTAAATTGAATCCCTGATATAAACTTTATTACGCGGGAAAGAACTAGATTGGGTAAAGGTTGGGATGCGCAAAAGAAATGGACTTTAATTTTAAAATACGAAAAAAATGTACCGACACTGCGGCGCGTTGGGGTTGTCTGACCACTCCCCACGGGGAGATAGAAACCCCGGTCTTTATGCCCGTAGGGACCCAGGCGACGGTTAAAACCATGACCCCAGAAGAGTTGGCCGATTTGGGGGCTTCCATAATTCTCAGCAACACCTATCATTTATACCTGCGGCCGGGGGCGGATATCGTGCAGGAGGCCGGCGGATTACATAGGTTTATGAATTGGCCTAAGGCTATCCTGACCGACAGCGGCGGTTTTCAGGTCTTTAGTCTGGGGGAAATGCGCAAGATTGAGGAGGCCGGGGTTACCTTCCGTTCCCACCTGGACGGTTCCACTCATTTTTTAAGTCCGGAAAGAGCGATGGAGATTCAAATGGCCTTAGGCGCTGATATCATTATGGCTTTTGATGAGTGTACGCCTTACCCTTGTTCTTATGAATACGCTAAGGCCTCGCTGGAACGCACTACCCGCTGGGCCAGTCGCTGTCAGCAGGCCCATACCCGCAAAAATCAAGTTCTTTTCGGTATTGTGCAGGGTGGAGTGTTTCCCGAATTGCGGCAGCAGAGCGCAAAGGAACTGAGGGATCTCGATTTTTGGGGATATGGAATCGGCGGTTTGAGTGTGGGAGAACCAAAGTCCCTGATGTACGAGATGTTAGAGCATACGGTTCCGCTTTTGCCTTGGGAAAAGCCCCATTACCTGATGGGGGTCGGTTCGCCCGATTGCCTGGTGGAAGGGGTAAGCCGCGGTATCGACATGTTTGATTGCGTCTTGCCGACCCGGATTGCCCGTAACGGAACAGTAATGACTTCCCGCGGCAAGCTGGTGATTCGAAACGCAGTGTACGCCCGGGATTATCAGCCGATTGACGCCGAATGCAGCTGTTATACCTGCCAAAATTATACCCGGGCTTATTTACGGCATCTGATCAAGGCCAACGAAATCTTGGGTCACCGTTTAACCACGATTCACAATCTGCACTACTTGCTGAATTTGATGCACCAGATCCGCGAGGCCCTAAAAGAGGAACGTTTTCCTGCCTTTCGGCAGCAGTTTTGGGAACAATACCCGGCGGAAGCGAAACAGGAAGAGGAGGCAAGGTCTGATGGATAATACATTTTTACTTTATATGCTTGGCTTTGTTGCTTTAATCTGGTTTTTAATGATTGTCCCGCAGCGCAGACGTGAGAAAGAACGGCAGCGCATGCTGGATAATCTGAAAGTAGAGGATCAGATCGTTACCCTGGGGGGGCTCCATGGCTATATTGAAGAGATTGGGAACGAAACATTGCTGGTGGAGATTGCGGATGGAGTAGTGGTTGAGATTATGAAAAATGCGGTGGCCTTGGTCCGGGAGCCGGAAACCACAGAAATCGAAACCGAAGCGCCAGTCGCAGCCGAAACGAAAGGGGATTAAGGGGCCTAGTCCCGGAACGCCAGACAGCCGCAGGCAGAAAGGGTAATCGAGGGGATGATAAAGATGGTGACCTTAGAGGATATTAAACAAGATCCGACGGTACACACCTTTGTGCGCCGAGGCAATCAGTACCTCGGCAAAATGGGGTTTACGGAGCACGGAATCCGCCATTTAAACGTGGTGACCTCCCGGATTCAACACGTTATGCAGACCCTGGGGTATTCTCCGCGAGAGGTGGAATTAGCCAAAATTGCCGCCTATCTGCACGATATCGGCAATGTGGTTAATCGGGTAGGACATAGTCAATCAAGCGCTCTTTTATCAATTGAAATTCTGAGTCGTCTGGGTATGCCCCTGGAAGAAATTGCGGTGATTGCAGCGGCGGTAGGCAATCACGATGAAGGCAGCGGTACCTCGGTAAACCCGGTGGCAGCTGCCTTAATCCTGGCCGACAAGTCAGATGTTCACCGCAGTCGGGTGCGTAACCGGGACCAGGCCAATTTTGATATTCACGACCGGGTGAATTACGCGGTGGAGAAGTCGGCATTATATGTTGATAAAAATGAGCGAACCATTACCATGGAACTGGATATTGACATCAGTATTTGTCCGGTAATGGAATACTTTGAGATTTTCCTGGGGCGCATGACCTTGTGCCGACGGGCCGCAGATTTTCTAAAAGCCCAGTTTCGCCTGTTGATTAACGATGCCCGGCTTATCTAAATAAGCTGATTAACCAGTTAGATTTATCCTGGTTAAGTAAATAACGGTGCCAGGTCTCCCACCGTGGTTAACTAGACGGTGGATTTTCGTTGACACCTTTTAATACCGAGGTTTATAATCAACAAGGGTATTTTGGGACAGGCTCAACTTTATTAAGAAGGAGTTTAAAGGAGGAAAGGGGATGCACAGGAAAAACACCCAGTACCTGGTATTAGTAGTGGTTATGCTGCTGCTCATCGTTGCCGGGGCAGGGTTTGGGTTCAAACCCATCATTCAGAATATTAACCTGGGTCTGGACCTGCAGGGTGGAATCCACGTGGTTCTGGAGGCCGTAGACTCCCCAGAGGCACCGGTTACCCCGGAAGGCGTCAAAGGGGCTCAGGACGTTATCCGCAATCGGGTAGACCAATTAGGCCTCAAGGAACCAATTATCCAGATGGAGGGCAATGACCGGATTATTGTCCAACTCGCGGGCGTCCAGGACCCAGAAGAGGCGGTGCGGTTAATCGGCAAAACCGCCATGCTGGAATTTAAAAATCCGGAAGGCGAAACCGTCTTACTAGGCAAAGACTTAAAAGATGCCCAGGCAGCCATGAATCAGGCTGGCGAAGCCGAGGTGCATTTAGCTTTTAATTCAGCCGGAGCAGAGGCTTTTGGCAAGATAACTTCGAAGTACGTTGGACAACCAATCGGTATTTACTTGGATGGAAACCTGCTTACCAATCCGCGGGTGGAAACCCCGATTTTAAACGGAGAAGCGGTAATCCACGGGGGTTACGAGAACTTGGCTGCCGCGGAGAACGATGCGATTCTGCTGCGTTCTGGTTCCTTGCCCGTAAAACTGGAAATGATTGAAAAACGGACCGTAGGCCCGGTTTTAGGGGAAGAATCGCTGCATAAAAGCTTTCAGGCCGGTCTAATCGGCTTTCTGGCCATATTCATCTTTATGATCGGGTATTACCGGATCCCTGGTATCTTAGCTGATTTTTCGCTGGTCCTATTTAGCTTGCTAGTGCTCGGCATCTTGGCCGTTTTTGGGGCCACGCTGACCTTGCCCGGTATCGCCGGTTTCATTCTTTCTGTGGCGATGGCGGTTGACGCCAACATCATCATCTATGAACGGGTTAAGGAAGAACTAAGGGCCGGGAAAACGCTGATGTCAGCCATTGACGCTGGTTTTGCCCGAGCCTTCTGGACGATTTTCGACTCTAACCTTACCACCTTAATCGGGGCAGGGGTGCTATATTATTTTGGAAGCGGGTCGATTAAGGGTTTTGCCCTTACATTGAGTATCGGTATTTTGTGCAGTATGTTTACGGCGATTACTTTTACCCGTTTCTTGCTCAGGTCCCTTGGTCGTTCGCGTCTGATAACCAATGTTAAACTGTATGGAGCTTAGGAGGGGAGTTAGATGAAGCAGAAAGGACCAAGCAAAGGAACCGGGAAAAAGAAAATTTCCGTGAACCCGGAGGCGCAGACCCTCCAAGGGGCGAGTGCGGATGCCCCTGAGTCCAGTAATGACCAGTCCAGCAAAAAACCAAACTGGCATTTTGATTTTGCCGGGCGCCGCAAGATTTGGTATCTTATTTCCTTGATCTTTATCATTCCGGGTATAATATCTTTAGCTGCCCAAGGACTTAATTTAGGGATTGATTTCAGCGGGGGTTCCCTGCTGCATATTAAGGCCGCTAATCCAGCAATAGATTCGGCGCAAGTACTTACTGCGGTGGAGAGTTTTGGCCTGGAAAAAGCACCAATGGTGCAAGCCAGTGACGATCAGGAATTTATTATCCGCACCGAAGAACTCTCCCAAGAAAAAGTAGATGCGTTAGTCGCCAGCCTGCAGGCAAAAATCGGGGATATCCAGGTGCTTCGGCATGAGAATGTGGGGGCGGTCTTTGGCAAGGAATTGGCCCGTAATGCTTTTATGGCCCTGGGGATAGCCTCCTTGTTAATGCTCTTATACATTACGGTGCGTTTTGAGTTCAGGTTCGGTTTGGCCGCTATACTGGCTTTGCTGCATGACGTTTTAGTCGTTGTCGGGATTTTCTCAATTTTTCAGATTGAAGTTGATGGCTCCTTCGTGGCCGCGATCCTTACGATCCTGGGTTACTCCATCAATGATACGATCGTTATCTTCGACCGGGTCCGGGAGAATAAACGCAACTACCCGCGCTGGGATCTGCTGCATCTGGTCAACCAGAGTACCAATCAGACCTTGGCACGTTCGATTAATACGGTTTTAACCGTAATCTTCTGTTTAGTCGCTTTGCTCGTATTTGGCGGTTCGACTATTAAGATCTTTACCCTGGCTTTATTAATCGGGGTGTCATTCGGCTGTTATTCTTCCATCTTTGTCGCCAGTCCCTTGTGGATTGAGTTTGAACAAATGGCCAGGGGCAAGGGACGTCGGCTGGCCTCGTAGTATTGCGCTAAAAACAAACTCATATAAACTAAACTTTAGAAGAAATAATGATATAAAACACACCAAAGCGGGCTAAGGAATTAGTCCGCTTTTGCTCACCAGCTTTAAGCCGGTTTCCAGGCGGGTATGGGGCTGGAACCAGATTTTTTTAAACCTGGCAATCTCGGGCTTTAGAGCAGGAGATTGTCGACAAATGCCGAATAATTCCCCTTATGATATATATGGATATAGAAAGACAGTGGACCACAATTCGGTTGCCCAAAACCCCGCTTATTGCCGGCCTGTCGCCGGTCCTTACTAAAATCCTCTTGGCGCGGGGGATCGAACCAGCCCAAATGCACTCCTTTGTCGAGGCGGATCGAGCCTCGCTGCGCCCGTCGGCCTTATTGCCGGGTGTAAAATCCGCGGTAGCCTTGATTCGGGAAGCGATCGCCGAACAGGCGCAAATCACCATCGTGGGTGATTACGATGTTGACGGCATGACCGCCAGTGTGCTGCTCCACGAGGTGCTGGCTGAATTAGGAGCTGCTGCGGAAATCATAATTCCGGACCGACGCCGGGACGGCTACGGCCTAAACCGGGGGATTGTAGAAACCATTTACCGGCGGGCGCCTAAGGCTCGGCATTTGCTCATAACCGTAGATAATGGCTCTAACGCGACGGAGGCGCTGGCAATAGCCAGGGAACTGGGGATGGGGGTTGTGGTAACCGACCACCATACCGTAAACCCCGTCAGCGTAAATATCGTTGAAAATAAAGTTAATGAAGGCGTAATAGTGGTGAATCCGAACCTCCCCTCAGACCCCTATGTTTTTGGCGGTCTATCCGGGGTGGGGGTTATCTGGAAAGTCTCGCGGGAGCTTTTGGCTTCCGGCGGCAAGGCCTCCAAGGCCTGGGATTATTTAGACCTCGTGGCGCTCGGAACTATCGCGGATGTCAGTCCCCTGGTGGATGAGAATCGGATTTTGGTTAAACTGGGTCTGCAAATGCTGAATAACAATCCCCGACCGGGTCTCCGCGAATTGATCAAGCGGCAGCTGCCCCAGCGGGAATCTCCCGGCCTTGCTCCCATTTCCGCCAGCGAAGTCGGGATGTATCTGGCTCCTTGTCTAAACGCTGCCGGGAGAATCGGGGACGTTCAGGAAGCGGTAAATCTGCTCCTTAGCCAAGATGTTGTCCAGGCTTCGCGACTGGCTCAATCCCTGGTTGACTTAAATCAGGAACGCAAAAGGATTACCGAGCAGGGGATGCAGGCCGCCAAAACTCAATTAGCCAGTGTTGCGGATTTGCCCAAGATAATTTGTCTGCCGTTGCTTAATCTGGATGAATCGATCTGCGGGCTGGTAGCCGGCCGGATAAAAGAAGTCTACAACCGGCCGACCCTGGTTTTCACCCGCAGCAGCGAGACGATATGGAAAGGTTCCGGCCGCTCCATTCCCCAATTCGATCTGACTCGGTTAATGGAGACGGTTTCCCACCTCGCCCAGGGTGGGGGCCATCCCCAGGCCTGCGGCTTCAGTCTTTTGGCTGAGCAGATGGAGGAATTTTTGCAGACGGTCGAGTTATTTGGGGAGCAGCAGATTGAAAACCAGCATTTTATAAAAGTGATCCGGGTTGATCTGGCCCTTGAACCGCGTG
>CAZKWP010000013.1:22516-28100 GCA_964556555.1 uncultured Syntrophomonadaceae bacterium | reverse complement strand
CTACCACCAGCACCTTCTGGCAGCGGCCGGCCACTTGCCGGATCGCGTCAACTGGGAAAGGACGCAGCGTAATCGGGCGGAAATAACCAGCTGGGATTCCCCTGGCCCGCAAACACTTAACGGCATCCAAGCCCGCTCGGGAGACCACACCATGGCTGACAAT
This sequence comes from uncultured Syntrophomonadaceae bacterium, assembly GCA_964556555.1. Taxonomy (GTDB): domain Bacteria; phylum Bacillota; class Ch66; order Ch66; family Ch109; genus CAYXHK01. The sequence goes on along the minus strand of CAZKWP010000013.1, from coordinate 27,937 downwards.
CAGGATTTCCGCATCCTCACAGTACTGTGCATCGTACTCTACCACTTCCGGGGCCATCTTTTGATAATCCGCTTCAATTACCTGAAGGACATTGTACAATTCCTCTTCCATACTGTAGATATTGCACAGGTTTACAGCCTGGCGGTCGACTCCGATTTCACCCGGTAAGCCGACAAACTTCTGGGTCGGAACCATTTCAATCCCCCGGGCAGCCGGATCATACATTACCATCGGTTCCCGCATTTTAGCCTGATAACCGTCGCCGAGAACAAACGTGGGGAAGCGGTACTTCCAGGCTACGTTAAAAGCCTTAATCACGTAATCGTAAATTTCCTGATGGGTGGCGGTGGAATACACGATCCGATGGCCTTCGCCATTGCCCCCAAAAGTAGTCAGATTCATTTCCTGCTGCGAATAAATTACTGTTCCCGAAGAAGGGCCTCCCCGCTGCTGAATGATGGCCACCAGCGGCAAACGCATCCCTTCAGCCATGCCAAAAGGCTCCTGCATCAATACATTGCCCGGGCCGGCTGTGGCGGTAAAAGCTTTTAATCCCGCCTGAATCGCTCCGCAAGTTGCAAACCCGGTCGAAATCTCATCTTCGGTCTGCAGAAACTTAAGATTATGTTTAGGCGCAAAGCGCGTCCAGTAGTGCATGATCTCATTTTGGGGAGTAATCGGGTAACCAAACATTATGTCCGCCCCGGCCGCTAAGGCTGCCCAGGCTGCCACTTCGTTGCCGGTTATAAAGACCCTTTTTTCTCCTTCAATAACGCTTGCCAAAAAATTGACACCTCCAATCTAATTACCAAAAGCTATCCTCCATGAACCGCTTTCTCAAGGTTCGTACCGGATTACCCATGCGATCCATAGGTCCGATTATATCCCGCCACTTCTCTTCTACCACCGTCGCTTCCACCGGAATCCCCAGTTTTTGCGCGGCTTGGGTTACGATCCGAACGCCGGATTCAATGATCTCCAGATCCGTATCGCTGCCCAGATGAGAATTATTGATGATGGCGTTAACGTTACCCATTTCCCGAATATACTCCACAATCTCTTCAACTGTACTGGTAAGCGGCCGGGCTATATTTACAACCGCCAACACGCGAAGCTCCTGGGTCTCTCGGAAGCCTTCCAGTAAATTAAGCGCCTTGGATCCCCCGGCCCCGTAACCGACATCTAAAATGATATCCCCTGAACGTTTTAGTACTAGGGGAATTTGGGGATGCAGCACCATCCCCGCTTCACCAAGGCCGATCAACTGTTTTGTTTCCCAGGCAATTACCTCAATCCCCTTTTCAGTAAGGGGACCTTTCAACGGCCGCAAGGTGTAGCAAGGCTCCACCGTATCCAAATCAACCAGGGTCACTTTTCGGCCTTTATCCACTAAGTCCAAGGCCCGGTTGACGGCATTTTCGCTTTTTCCGCTGGCATATTCACCTACATAGGCTTCAACAATTCGGGTAGCTGGAACCGTTTCCCTCATTTTACCTTGGTTTACCGATATCACCCTCAGTTCCTTACTCTATTCTCTGACTGCGCTTCCTAATAGTATACTGAAGGCACCCGGTTTCGTCAAGCAAACGCTGATAAACGGCCAAAAACAAGCATAATTTAGAAAGTTCTAAAAATAAAAGCGTCTAAGGGCCCAAATCCCTTCTGACGCCTGAATTCGTGTATATATTTTTTATGGTCTATTTTGTGCCTACCAAAGATAGTTTAAAACCAGCAGTAAGATTACCCCTGGTAATCCCAAAAAGCCTGAAATTAAGACGGTAACTGGATTGATGGGTAAACTTAAGGAAAAGGGAGCGCCCAAAAAATTTAGCAGCAGTAAGAGAATCAGTCCGATGGCTGAATTCAGCAACAGTTTGAAAACCCAGCGAAGCGGAGTAAAAATCACCCGGCCCAGCAGGACAATCAGAAACATGATAAAAATAACCGCTATCGCCAAATCAAGATACGGCATCATCGGCATCAACCTCCCGCAGTTCTTCTGGATCGAAGGCAACTACCCGGTTTAAACGCGCCTTCTTCATAAAATATTGATAACGGCTCTCGGCTGCGGCCAAGTTTTGGATAGCGTAATCAATCAAATCCGCGTCTGTCGCTTCATTTAAGATACGGCTGGCCTGCTGCCAGTCTTGGTGGGCACTCCAAATCAGCCGTAGCGTTTCTTCCCGCTCCGCCTGCTGTGGGTCTTCGAACTCCTGATTCTTTTGCAGCTCCAGTTTTTGGTTTATTAAAAAAAGGGTACTGACCTTGCCTTTAACCTTCTGAATCCAGTTCGCTTCCAGCACTGGCCTCCCCCTCCCCAAGCTATTCCATAAAAGGTATATGATTGGGAAAGAGAAAGTAGAACCTTAATTACATCTCCCGCCGGCCTTCCAGCGATTTTTCCAGAGTCAGTTCGTCAGCATATTCCAAATCCCCACCCACCGGCAAGCCATGCGCCAAACGAGACACCCGTATTCCCAAAGGCTTCAGGAGGCGGGCGATATACATGGCCGTCACATCCCCCTCGGGATTGAGATTGGTACCTAAAATAACCTCCTGTACTTTCCCCTGGTTAATCCGTTCCAGCAGTTCCCGAATCCGCAGTTTATCCGGGCCCACCCCGTCCATAGGGGAAATCACCCCTTGCAGAACGTGGTATTTTCCCCGATATCCCCGCGTTTTTTCAAAAGTAGCCACATCCCGCGGTTGCTCCACCACACACAAAAGGGCGGAATTTCGCTGCCCGTCGCTGCAGATGGCGCAGGGATCGCGATCGGTCAGATTACAGCAAACGGAACAATACCCGATCTTCTCCCGGGCTTCCAAGATGGCTTCCGCCAGCTGTCGCGCTTCTTCCAGCGGCCGCTGCAGAATGAAAAAAGCCAGCCTTTGGGCCGACTTAGGCCCGATCCCCGGCAATTTATGCAGCTCGTTGATCAGGTTGGCGACCGGTCCCACATAATAAGCCATGCTCAAACCTCGCTTCAGTTAAAAAAGACCCGGTATCTTTAACCCACCCGTAACCTTGCCCATTTCCTCACTCTGAAGTTCGGCTGATTTCCGAAGCCCCTCATTAACCGCAGCCAGTACCAGGTCTTCTAACATTTCTGCATCCTCGGGATCGATTACTTCCGGACTGATCTTAATCTCTTTGATTTCCTGTTTCCCGGTTACGACTACCCGCACTGCGCCGCCTCCGGACGCGGCTTCAACGGTCATTTCTTTAAGATCCTCCTGGGCCTTTGCCATATCCGCCTGCATTTTTTGCACCTGTTTCATCATCTTACCCATATCGCCGAATTTCATTTTTCCATCTCCTTTATCTTTTTTAATCGTTGTCGGTTAACTTAACCCGTTCCGCGCCAAAAACCTTTACTGCCGCTTGGACTAAGGGCTCTTGCCAAGGGTCTGGCTCCTCCTCACTGCCGCGCGGCGTTTCCCGGACAGCTTCCCAGTCATCCTGCATCTGGCAGCAAAGCTGCAGGGACTGGTGGCAAATCTGGCCTAACAGCTCTTCCACTAAAGTTTTATTGCCCGGTTCCTCCACTTTTTGCCGGTGGAAATTGCGGCCTTTACGAAAAGCTAAGCACAGAACCCCTTCCCGCCATTCAACCGGTTCGGCCTCCAAAAGCAAGGCTTGTAAAGCAATGTTTCGCTTGCGCAGCACCTCTAAAAAGGGTTTCCACTGCCGTTTAATCCCATTAAGGTCAAGTTCCTGGTCTCCCTCCGTTTTAACCGCTGCCGCTGAATGGACAGAAGCATCGGTTTGCGCCGGCTGTACGGGTGATTCCGATGACCCGGAGGCCGGCGGTTCTGAATTTGACGGCCTTGGTGTTTCTGACGGCTCCGATTTTTTCAATTGTCCGGGGGCCTCCGTTTTTCCGCGCTGCTTAGGCGGAACTGGTTCAGTTCGCTGCGGTTTCCCGGACGGCTGACCTCGTCCCGCCGGGCTTTCCTTCAGGCCGGGTTCCAACTTTAAGCTGGTTGGCTGGCCCTGTTCCAACGATTCGATCCGGCGCTCCAGTTCTCCGATTCGATCCATCCCCTGCTGTTCGGCGGCTTCAATTAGGGCGGCCTCCAGCATCCACCGGGGCTGAATCGCCCACTTTAAATCAGTTTCCAACTGGGTAAAAAAGCGGATAAGCCCAATCAGCTGTTCCGTCTGCCACTGGTTGGCCTGGGAAATCAGGTTCTCGGAAGCTAAAGCCACGGCCAGCTGGTCGGTTCGTGCGCCCAGTTTAAGCAGCAACAGGTCGCGGAAATACCCGATTAAATCCCGGACAAATTTGCGGATGTCTTTACCCTGCTCGATTACTGTGGCTGCCAGCCGGATCAAGGCTCCCGCGTCATTTTGTTTCAGAGTGCTGACCACCTGGGCCAAAAGCTCTTCAGACACCGTACCCAGCACTTGATTCACATCTTCAATTTCAATGGTCTCGTCCGTAAAGCCAATACATTGATCAAGCAGACTCAAGGCATCGCGCAATCCCCCTTCTGCTGCCTGCACCATTACCGCTAAGGCTTCTTCCGTTACCGTTATATTATTATTTTTGGCGACTAATCGCAAACGTTCTAACAGGTCGGCCCGGGAAATCCGGTGAAAATCGAAACGCTGACAACGCGATAGGATAGTGGCGGGCAATTTATGGGCTTCCGTGGTGGCCAAGACAAAAATTACGTGCCCCGGCGGTTCTTCCAAGGTTTTAAGCAAGGCATTAAAAGCCTCTGTAGTAAGCATATGAACTTCATCAATAATATAAACCCGAAACCGGCCGCCCGAAGGCACGAACTGCACCCGCTCCCGCAGGTCGCGAATCTCGTCAATCCCCCGGTTGGAAGCCGCGTCAATTTCTAAAACATCCAGGGAACCGCCTTGGTTGATGCTCAGACAGTTGGCGCATTGGTTGCACGGTTCCCCATCCTGGGCTTCCAGGCAGTTAACGGCTTTAGCCAGGATCTTCGCAATACTGGTCTTGCCCGTTCCCCGTGGCCCGCAAAAAAGATAGGCATGACTTATCCGACTCTGCTTCAGGGCATTGATCAGAGTCCGCGTAACGTGTACTTGCCCAACTACTTCGCTAAATTTCTGGGGTCGCCATTCCCGGTACAATGCCACGTAAGCCACACGGTTCCCCCCTATCCAGGTTACAGGTTAAATGAAATAAGCCGCCTATTGGCGGCTTATTTGGGTCAGTAAAAAATCAATAGCCGTGCACCCGCCTTCGAATTAGCCTCCCAGGCGTTACAGACGCAGTTAGCTCGATCCAGGCTCCCCCACGGCACACTGAAGGGTTCCCTTAGTGCTGCTTCCTTCCGGACCTGACACGGTTCAGGAGTTCCAGTTGCGCAGGACCCAGAGTTCCTCACCACTTACGACTGCCAGACCCTACAAGACAAACCCTCGGGTGGGAATTCAGCCCC
>CAZKWP010000013.1:18524-22506 GCA_964556555.1 uncultured Syntrophomonadaceae bacterium | reverse complement strand
GCCATTTATTTTAATATTAATACAGGAGTAGTCGTGCTAGGCGGGGAGGTATAGGGCACCGCTACCTCCCCGCCTAGCACGACTACTCCTGTATTAATATTAAAATAAATGGCGGAGAGAGAGGGATTCGAACCCTCGAGACAGGTTATGCCCGTCTACTCGCTTTCCAGGCGAGCGCCTTCGACCAGCTCAGCCATCTCTCCATCCACGGTTTAACAGCTTCATGCCCTACTGATTTAAACTATTTATTTAACTATTTACTGTCACCGTAATATTTTATAACTATTTTAATTAAATTGCAAGGGCCAACTCGCTTAATGTATTGTTAATGTTGTTGACCAGCGATAATGTCGTGGTATAACTAAGCGGGTAAATGCCACCCCGCTTAATTTCCTTTTCATTTTCAATAAAGGTTTCCGGTTTGATTTCTAAGGTTTGCGGATTTAGTTTTGCGCTTAAGTTTGGCGCCGGGGTTTCTCCCAGTTTTCCGCCAGTTCCCGAAAATAGCGGCAATTCTGCACTATATCCGGGCCAGCTTTGAATAACCCTCCGCCAATCAAAAAGATCACCTCGGTCCCGTAGCTTTGCAGCATTACCGGGACGCGATCCAGACTCATGCCCCCGCCGGGACAGGGAAAAATCGGTTTAAGGTGCCCCATGGGGACCGCGGTCCCTTGGGCAATTTGCGCGCATTCCGCCGGGCTGAAGGAAAAACGGCCGCCAAAGTTCGGATAGATCGTTGCATCCGCCCCGGCCAAACGGGTAATCTGGCCAAAAAGCGCAGCGTGTCCGATCCCATTTTCCCGGCTGGTTACGAAACTGCCCAAAAACGCCGGATGGCTGAAAATCGGCAAGGCCAGTTGGTCATCATCCGCCAGTTGGCGCAGCGTATCCCACCCGATCAAAGCCGGAGCGGCCATCAGTCCGCGCGCTCCCGCTTCCTTAGCCAGCCTGGCCCGCTCCCAGACCTCCGCAGTTGGAGCGGTTACGTTAGCGACATAAATACAGTTTTGCCCGGTTTCCCGGTTCGCTTTTTCCACCGCCTTAGCGCATAATGCTACCCGGTCGGCGAACGGGGCGAAAACCTGGTTGGTCAGCCCATGGTCGTCTTTAATGATATCAATCCCGCCGAGCGCCAGCTTATAGGCCAGATCCGCCAGATCCTCCGGTGAAAGGCCCATCGGTTTAAGCGCCGTAAACAACAAGGGACGCCGGGGCACCCCCAGCCATTCGCGCAGCCCAGCCCGGCCAAAACGCGGCCCCTGAAAATTTTTCAAGAGCGCTGCGGGCAGTTCCACGTGTTCCAGACAAAACCCCGGTTTAAGGCTGATATTGCCAAATAAAACGTTTAAGAGTTGGGTCAGTTCCTGAGCTGCGGTTTCCACCGCAAAACTGATTACTGCCCGATAACTTTGACCCTTCTGCTGGTTTGGTTCCAGTTTGCGTTTTGGTTCCCCGGCTTCCGCCGTCGGCTGGGCCGTCGCCAAGTCAACACCGGCTGGGGCCGAATCCTCACTCGTTCCGCTGCCGCAGCTTTGTCTCCCTTCCCCGGTTGGCTCCGGGTAAGGCGCAAACTCTTCAATGCGGCCGAAAACCTGCTCGCGGATCATTCCCGGCGGGATCAGTTCCTCCGGGAATTCCACGGTTTCCTCCAAACAAAGATCCTGGGCTTTGGCCCAGGCCTCTTTTTCCGAACCGGTTATACGGTAGATGGCTAAAAATCGCTCCCTGGAAATCATCATAGCGCCTCCGCCTTAGCCTCGCTGTGTACCGGGGCCACATATGCCTCAGTTAGTTCCTCCTCAGGGATCGCCAAGTTGACACGCAGCAATTTGTTCACCGCACCGACCAATGCCGGGGCATCCAGACCGTACTCCCGCATGAGGTAGGCACGGCTGGCCCCGTGCGCGAAGGTATCCTGAAGACCGAGCCGAATCAGCGGCCGGCCTAAGCCGGCTTCGGCCATCTGTTCCGCCATGATCGTCCCCAGCCCGCCGATAATCGAATGGTTTTCCAGCGTAATGACCCCGTAACGTGCCTGTGCCGCCGCTTCCATAACCGCGGGGTCCGCAAAGGGCTTAAGGGTTGAAATGTGCATATGCTGAATGGAGATTCCCCGGCGCCGCAGGGCCGGTATAGCGCGAAGCGCTTCTTCCGTACAAATGCCGCTGCTCAAAAGGAGCAAGTCGTTCCCAGTGCTCAAAGTCCGGGCTTTGCCATACTGCATCGGCTGGTCCGCCCCAAACAGCCGGGGGATTTCGCCGCGCAGCATGCGAATATAAACCGGCCCGTCAGTCGCGCACGCCACGTCCAACACTGACTCTACCTCGGTGGCGTCACCGCACTCGAGGATAGTCAGATTCGGCAGGGAACGCATTACCGAAATATCCTCAATCGCTTGATGGGTGGCCCCGCCTGGGGTAGTAATGCCCGGCAGAAAGCCAAACATTTTTACCGGCAATTTCGGATAGGCCACCGACATGGCGATCTGGTCGTACGCCCGGCGATAAATAAAGACGGCAAACGTATGCACCAGAGGGATGAACCCTTCCCGGGCCAGACCGCCCGCAAAACTGAGCATATTCTGTTCCGCAATACCCAGGGAAATAAACCGGTCGGGATAAGTATCCCTAAAAAGATCGATCTCTGTAGAACTGGTCAGGTCCGCGGATAAAACCAATACTTCCGGCTTATCCTTGGCCCATTCGATTAAATTGCGGCTGTGGACTTTTGATAAAATCTGCATCTTGTTCGTGTACCTCTTGTCCTAAATTAAAACTCGGCCAGAGCCGCAGCAAAGGCTTGCTGTTCCTTTGGACTGCTGAAGCGGATGTAGTGCAGTTTGGGAGCCTTGGCCTGTAAAAGCTCAAGCCCGGCACAGGGATTGGTATCCGCCAAAATGACCAGCGCGCGGCCATCCGGCTCCAGTTCCGCCATTTCCGCCAGCTGCTCGATATTATGCCCGTCAATGCGCCGCACCCGCGCCCCAAAAGCCGCTAAACGCTGATCGAGTGGTTCGGTTTTCATCACCTGGGCCACTGTCCCGTCGCACTGCTGTTGATTCACATCCACGATAATCCGCAGGTTATCGAGCCGGTGAAAGGCGATAGCCTGCATTGCCTCCCAATTTTGGCCAGATTGCAGCTCCCCATCCGACATAAACACCCAGACCCGGCCGCTCTCGCCCCGTCTTTTTCGGGCCATGGCCAGACCAGCCGCCTGACTTAAGCCCTGCCCCAGCGAACCGGTCATCACTTCCATGCCCGGCGAGTGCTCCGCGCCAATCATTTCTACGGAACTGCCATCCTGGTTAAACTGCCGCAGCCCTACGGGGTCCATGCGGCCTACTTCGACCAGAGTGGCGTAAAGCACCAGAGCGTACTGGGAAGGGGAGAGAATAAACCGATCCAGTTCTGCGGCTTTAGGGCCGTTAAACATGGCCCCGGTTTGATAATTAGGGTTTGCGGTTCCCGGTACCCCCGGAAAAGGCGGCGGGATCAGCGGGTTTTCCAAGGGGCCTAAGCGCAGGAGCTTTACATACAACGCGGCAAAAATCTCCGCAGCCGAACAAGCCTGACTTAGATAGCCCCCATTATTTTGCACCGTATGTTCCAGGACCCGACGCCGAATCCCCCGCGCCACCCGACGGACTTCCTCAATCCAAGCTGGTTTACGGCTGTTTTCTGCTTTTTGTCTATCGGTTGATAGCTCTTCCATATCGAACTCCATCTTAATCGCTTCTGCTCCTTTTAAGTCTGCTCTTCGTGCTTTATGCTTTTATACTTTCTCGTTGCTTACTGCAATTATAGCGGTTAGGTTTAGCATGTCGTCAAGCGGACGGTTTATTCGCTTATTCCCCCCTGTTTAATCCCAGCTGAAGGAATAAGACCCGTTTTCGTATTCTACATAGTAACTTGAGTGGTCATTATCCACCAGTTTGCCGGTCAGGTCCGCATCCTCATAATCCGTACCGTCAATTTCG
>CAZKWP010000013.1:6717-18514 GCA_964556555.1 uncultured Syntrophomonadaceae bacterium | reverse complement strand
GGAATTTATTTCCGATTTCACCGCGTTCAAAAAGGTTTTCACTTCCGAAGTGCTGAGATCGGTCAAATCCTCGTAATCGTTGGCATTACTGAAGTCCAGCTTAATGGTGTAGGCCAGATCATCCTTATCGCCGCTTATACTGATCGTCACATCGATCTCGTCGTCATCGAAATACTTATCCCCGGCGTTCTCAAAGTTATCGTATAACATTTCCCGGATATCACTGAGGCTGATAGTCTCTTCATCCCAGCTGAAACTGTAGGAACTGCCATTGTATTTAACGTAATATTTGCTGTTGTCTTTATCGCTCAGCTTACCTTCAATATCCGCATCCTCATAATCCGTATTATCGATTTCTTTATTCAGCCTGGATTTTACGGCGTTCAAAAAGCTCTTCAGATCCGACTGGGAAATATCCCTTATATCATCATAATCATCGGCATCGTCAAAGTCGAGCTTAATGGTATAGCTTATCTCATCATCATCACCGCTCAGGCTCAGGGACGTCTCAATACCATTATCATCAAAATATTTATCCCCGGCATCTTCGAAATAGTCAGCCAGGTCTTCTTCGATACTGTCCAGGTCATCCTCGTCGTCATCGTTGTTATTATAATCGTAATCATAGTCATTGTCGTTGTCTTCAAGATCGCTGATTTTAGCATTCAGTTGATTGATGGTTTCCTGCAGACTGGCGATTTCCGCATCTTTTTGGGTTATTTGGGCCTTTAAAGCGGCTTCATTATTACCGTCAACAATTACCACCCGGTAGTTAACCGAATCCCAGAAGACATTCTTGCCGAAATTCTCCATGAGCATCCTTAAAGGGATATAAGTTGTATCATTGATAATGTAGGGAGACTTATCCGCAATCAGTTCGTTCCCATTATACACAATTTTTACGCCGGAATAGGCTTTGACATTGTTCAGAATTGGTGTAGTGGCAGCGTAAACACTAGTTGCGGCAAAGAGGGTGATAATCAACCCGGCCAGCAGCAGAAGCATCCCCTTTTTATTAAACTTACCCATTAATCCGTCCTCCTTAATTTCTTTTGATGTTTTCCAATGTTCTTCCGACTTCCCAGGCTGAAAAAAAGCTTGAGCAAATCTTCTCCGGCACTTATGTAAAACACTGTAAGCAAAGCCAGCAGCGCTAAATTTCGGGATTTATGCCAAATCAAGTCCTAGTCAGTAAAAAGAGGAAATCTTAAATCTATAATAAGTAACGTTAATTCAACATAATTCGATATCGCATTTTTATAATATATTTGACTTCCCAGTTCTTTTTCCTTCTGCTTTTTAGCACCATTTTGTTATTTTAGGGGATTTTTGTTATCTGCGGACTCCGCGATTCAACTCAATGTGGCAATTATAAAAAATCCCCGGCCTATTAAGCCAGAGATTCGATTCTTATTTAACCGGATATTCTAATTCCAACTGATATTCAATTCAACTGGACATTTCAATTCAGCGAAGATTATCGGTCTGACCGGTTCTGCTGCTTTTAACGTCCGGCGGGAAGCAAAAGCTCTAAATCCACGGGCGGTACCAGTCCCTCGGCCGCGGCCAAGCGCAGCAGCTTAGTTACGGCCGCATAGCCGGTCAACCCCAAATCGAGACTAAATTCATTCACGTAGAGTTGGATATGCGCTTGCACAATCTCCGGCGCAATTTCCTGAGCGTGACTCAGCACAAAATCCCGTGTTTCCTCAGGGTGCGCAAAGGCGTAGCAAACCGAGTCCCGAATCCAATCGGCGATGGCGCTTTGATTTAACGAACGACGAGCAATAATGGCCCCCAAAGGAATGGGCAGGTTGGTTTGGGTCTCCCACCAGTTGCCTAAGTCGGCTAAAAGGGTCAGGTCGTAAGTTGGATAAGTAAACCTTGCCTCGTGAATCACCAGTCCCGCCTCCACGCTCCCGGCGTGGACCGCCGGCATAATCTCGTGAAACGGCATAATCACAATCTCGCCTACGCCGCCGGGCACCTGCTGCGCGGCCCAGAGCCGAAACAACAGATACGCCGTGGAACGCTCGCTGGGAACCGCTACCCGTTTACCGGTCAGCCCCGCCCCCGGCTGATCCTGGCGGCCAGCTTGATCCGCAGCGGTCAATACCAGCGGTCCGCAACCGCGACCCAAAGCGCCCCCGCAAGGCAGCAAGGCGTAATCTTTCAGCACCCACGGCAAAGCCGCGTATGAAATCTTGATTATCTCCGGACCTCGGCCACTGGCAGCCAATCCGTTGGTGATGTCGATGTCGGCATAAGTAACCTCAAGTAAAGGAGCCCCGGGGATTAACCCGTGTACCCAGGCGTAAAAAATAAAGGTGTCGTTGGGACAAGGAGAAAACGCAATTTTCATGGCAATACCTCCCGTAAAACGGAGCAGGCTGCCTCCAGAGCCTCCAACGCCTCTCTAATCCGCCAAACGGAGCGGTCCCGCGGACCAACTTGGTTGGAGATGGCCCGAAGTTCTAAAACCGGTAACCCGACCGCGTGCGCCGCCAAGGCCACGCCATAACCCTCCATCGCCTCGGCCGCCGCCCCGGGGAAACGCTCCGCTAGTTCCGCAGCCCTTTGGGCCGTACCGGTTACCGTATTTACCGTAAGTATTGGCCCGCTCTGGACCAGCAATCCCGCCGCGCGCAAGCCCTCGGTTAAACAGTTGGTTAAAGCCATGTCTGCCGGAAAACGGACACTGCCAAAACCCAAATCCGCTAAGCTCCTAAAGCCTTCCGGCGTTTCCGCGCCTAAATCCGCGGCAATGATTTCGGTGGCTGCCACCAAGGAGCCTACCTCCGCCTGGCCAGGAAAACCCCCGGCAATCCCCGCGCAAATAACCAGATCGTACTTTAGAGCAGCCAATTCTTTCGCTGTTTTGGCTGCCGCCGCTGCCGCGCCCACCCCGGATACCGCAACCGTAAACCAGCCCTCGCTGCGGAGTCCCCGGCAGACCGCATTTTTTTCAACCGAAACCGGCGTCACCATCAAGACGCGCCGGTGCGCCTCCTCGTTACGGGCATTATCATAACGCGTGCTCAAACTTCTCAAATATGCTCCCATTTTTAGTATTTACTCCTATCCGGCACCCTTTTCCCTAATTATACCCGGAAAAGTCCAGCCGGTAAAATCCCCAGCTTTGCCATTGCCAATAAGTAGTAGTATCAACAGCAGCCGATCCCGGGTACCCTAAAACCCGGTCCCGCAACCGAGTCCACGGGGTCCGGCCCTCCCCTGTCGGTTCTTCCTGCACCACCAGCTCATTTTTTCCATCCTGGTTAAAGTCCTGGACGGTTAAACTTTGGATCGGCCGGTCCAAGGCGGAAGAAAACCAGACGGGTTTCAGCTGCCCCTGGCGCAGGTTTAAAACAAACAAGTGATTCGAAAGCCGCGTATCCTCGTCCTTCACCCAAAAAGGCTTATCCCTGCCGAAACTCCCGGCTTTCCAAACTACCAACAGCAAGTCGTTCTGTCCGTCATTGGTTGCGTCCGCCAAGACAAAGGCAGTCACCTGCCAATCGGCTGGCGACCGCCACAACTCCTGTCCGTCCTGAGTGACGCTTAGCTGCATATCCTTTAGTACATAGCTTTCCGTTTGCCCGTCCCGGTCGAGATCATATTCCTGGACTTGGGTAATTGGTTTAATCCCAATCCTGGTCCAAAATCGGGTGCCGAACCAATAAACCCCAGTCAGGATCACCAGAACGATCCCGAACCAGCAGCCAATGCGTAAGCCTTTAATAAAACCCACCCCTCTAAACCCATCTGCGTCTGATGCCCGGCTTGGCGCAGGTTTAATGCGCCTCGCCTTCTGTTGTCAGCTTCCTAATAGACTTTAAGACTTTAAATATAGATTTAGCATCGTATACTTAAATTTTAATCCAAAACTTAGGGTCTTAGAGCTAGGCATCCCCGGCCCCGCGCAACAAATTTCAGGACTTTGGCGGCATTTCCCCGGCTGCTAAAGGCCGAACCGTTCCGGCCGCGGTAAAGGACTTGGTCCAGGCCGGCGGCTCAGGCGCCTTGTTCTCTTGCAGCATGCCCTGCCACTTTTTATCCGTCAGCCGATCTTCGGCCGGCCAGGGAAACTCGTAATAGCTAAACACGCCGCCCCGCACGATGCGCAGCTTACCCTCGATCGGCACCACCGCGTAAATCGGGGAAATGTAACCGGTTCCCACTTCGAGGACCGCGTCTGGGGGGGCGGTCGCCACATCCGCCACTACCGGGGCTGGGTTTTCCCAAAGCTGGGAGCGACTCACCACATCGTTGTCCCTTAAAGCCTCCAGCCAAAAATGTTCCAGCTGGCCCCCGAAGGTGCGGATCAGGTCGTAATCAGCCTGAGATAAAGGCGTATTGCTCAGCTCTTTTTCCGAGATGGTCTTTAAGTTCAAAGACAGTTCCGCCATCCGTTCCAGACTGGCTTGATCCCGTTCGTTCAAGAGGCCGCGGGCCGCCAGACCATCGCTAGTCTGCTTGGTAAGGGCCGCCAGCCGGGCGTAAAGCTCGGTATTCGGTTCGACATAGCCGCGGTCGTCCAGTCCTTCCCCGTCGCCGCCCCCGCCCATTTCGGCGTAGACCTGTTTAGCGTAAAGAATTGTATCGTGTTTCAGTTCCGCCCAACTCCCCAGGTAGGTGCTCAGTTCCTTGTGGACCCAGGCCTGGCTGCGCATGAAGGAAGGATAACCCTCGGGTTTTTCCACAGTCAGCAGGTGCTTAAATCAGTCTCGGCAATATAATTGTGCAATTTAGTCATATTTTCCGGGTAGTTCTGGTAATCCGTTTCCCCCATGTCTTTCAGCAGGGAATACGCCGCGCCTGAACCCATGGCCGCGGGAATATCCAAACCTTTAGGTAACATCCGCCTTTCTCCCTGACGGTTTTCCCCGACCTCCCGGTAAATTAACCGCTGAAAGACCGCCGCATCCAGGGTAAAACGCTGCCCCATGAACCGAAACCCCTTGATTTCCCGTTCCCGGTCCGGCTGGATCTCGGCGTCAAAGATGGGAATCGAATTCAGGGCCGGCGGATCGAGTTTCTTGACCTTGTCTAAAAACTGCGCCCATTGCTCCTCACTTCCCCCGGTCACCTGCGGCAAGGCTGCTGCCTCACCATAGACTTCCTTTAATAGCAAAGCGTACTGGGGATACCCCAGGTCATCGCTCTTGCCGACGAAAAAGCTGGTCGGCTGGTAGATCCGTTCCCAGCTGCGGGCGTTTTCTCCCTGATTTAAGGCCAGGGTCATTAAAACGGCAGACCGAGTTTCATCCACGTCCTTCGCCCTAAAAGTCATCCGGCCGTACCACATCATGGTTTTAAAATAATTCTGCAGGGCTTCCGAACTGGTATAGTGACCCCGGGGAATATACTGCGTGTAGTCCTCCTTCAAAGCCTCCAGTGGGTCGAGACTTACCACCCCTAAGTTTAGTACCGGAGATATCTCTATCCCGGCGTGTTTACGGATTAGATTCAGTTCTTGATTAACCACGGCACTGACCGCCGCCGGTATCTGGGTATTCGGTTCCAGGAGCTTACTGCCCACCGCAAAAAAGCCCAGGTTCCGCAGAGCCGCATTTTCCCAGGCCGTCCCTTTCAGGCTTTGGTACTGCTCGTTGGCCCCGGCCAGCATCGCGGAATTGAGGCTCTTCAGTTCCGAAATCAAATGCTCCTGCTCCACGCTTTTTAGCAGGTGATTAAAAAACAAGTGGTAATTATGCAGCATCGCATCCGTGGTAACCAAGCTGGGGATGAAGTCATACCGGTTGGCCTCGTAAAGCTCAAAAAATTCCGGGTGCAGTCCCGGCACCACCACAAAACCATTTTCCTGCAAACGTTGGCGGGCAGCCGCGGAAAACTCGAAGCGATCCCGGTTAACCAGGTTGCTCAGATCTCCCGCCACCTTATATGCCGACACCGCTGGCCGCACCTGCACCGGCACCACCTGGTACGCCGCAAATTCTGCGGTCATGGCCGGTTTATCAGCCCCTGACTGGGGATCTTGGTTTTGGTTTGATTCGCCGCCGTTCCCGAAACAACCAGACCCGACAAAGGTTAAGAGCAAAAGCATCACCAAAACTAAGGTCCCGGGCCTTTTCTTCCTCCAGCTCTGCATAATTATCCTCCTTTAACCAAGGTTAATTTATTATGCTAAACGTTACGGTTTCGGTTTAAGTTACGGGCTAAGCTGTAGTTAACCCTTGGGTTTGGCTGCTGTTTTAACCTTAGGTCATCGTTTTCCGGCGTTTAACCTTTTCGGAATTGAAACGGTTCAGTCTGCGAGTTGATCGCCGCAAAAGAAAAACCCATTTCCCTTAGACCTTCAATTATGGCCGGCAATGCATCCGCGGTACTTTTTTTATAGGGGGAATCGTGAAACAAAACAATAATCCGTTCCTTGCCTTTAGCCTGTTTTAAGGTACTGGTGATCAAAGACTGAGCGGACTTATATGTACCAGAGGCATCTCCCGGACTGACATTCCAGTCATAATGCCGGTAGCCTTCCTCCCGCAAACGCTGCGCCTGTCGCTTACTCATTAAAGTTGAACCGCCGGGAGCCCGAAATATAGTGGGCTCATAACCGATCACCTCGGCCAAAACGTTATTGGCACGACTTATCTCCTGCATCAAAGACTTTTCGGAATAATAGATCTGGGCATACCGGTGAGAATAGCTGTGATTACCGATGGCATGTCCAGCCTGAGCCGACTGCTGCACCAGTTCCGGATATCTCGTCACTTGACTCCCCAGCACAAAAAAGGTGACTGGTACGTCATACTGGGCCGCGACATCTAAAATCCGGGGAGTGATTTGGGCGGACGGTCCGTCATCAAAGGTCAGATAGGCTACTTTCCCTGGTTCGACTGAGGCCAAGGTTCCCAGTTCCTGTGGGTAAAGAGCACCAACGATCAGTCGGGCTAACTCGCCCCGGTTTAAGGCGGCCTGCGGTTCAAAACGATCATTCCACCGCAAAGTCATACTTCCCCGTTCGAGGGCCGACTGTATCTGACTAAACGCCCAGTGCTCGGCCGACACATCAGTCAACTCCAACTGATTCGAGGACGGGTCAGGGGCAGTTGCTGCCAATCTCCCGGCTAAAGTTGCCGCTTCCGCCCGCGTTATCATTTGGTCTGGGCCGAAGCTGCCGTCCGGATAACCGGTCATAACCCCGGCTTGAACCATGCCCACTATGGCTGGACAGGCCCAATGGTCTACTGGGACATCATAAAAAGAGATTTCCGTAACGATTGGGGATTCTATGCCAGACAGGGGTCCTGTAACGGTCAGGGGTTCCCTAATGTTTAGGGATTCCGTATCGGTCGGGGGTTCCGTAACAGACAGGGGTTCTGTATCGGTCGGGGTACTGGTACTTAACCCTAGGGCCTTAGCCAAAATGGCCGCTACCTGGGCCCGGGTCGCTGGCCGCAGCGGACCATAGGTTCCGTTGGGATAACCGGAAATAAGCCCCTGCCGGGCCAGGTAGGTGATATAACCAGACTCGGGATTATCCGGCGTTACATCGGAAAATATTCGGCTTGTGGGGGTTGGTTGTGGTCGCCCTTCCTCGGCAGCCTCCGCACTGCTGGCTGCGGCAAATTGGGTTAATGCAAAAAAACCAAAGATAGTGCAGACCACAAATACGAATAATAAGATAAATACCGAGGTGGCTCTCTTCATTAAATGTAAATCAGCTCTCAAAACTACCCTCTCTCCATCCGCAACAAAAATATGATTTCTCCCTGAACTGAGCCTACTTAAACAGCTTCCTCATTGCTTTTCCGGTTGCCTTGCCAACGGTCCTTCTCCCTACTCTCTTCGCCATTTTTGTCGGGCTGCCGCTGGTAATGGCTGAAATATCTCCCAACAGCTTAACCATCTTATATAAAATGCCCCTTGTTTTATTAATTGACATTTTCTCACCTCAAATCCTATCGCAATCTCTAAAATAATTTAACTTACGCATTAGATTCTTCTATAATAATCATTCTACAATAACTAAGAAATACCTGCCCAATTACAGTCAGAAATGCTAATGAATTAGGATATTTTAACCCTTAGATATCTCGGCTGCTTCCAGGCTACTCAATCCGAATTACCTACCCTCTATAATTGCGGCTGGTGAAGGTGAAGCGGCGAATCACAATCAGGAAAACAGCAACTTGTTAAACCATTTAGGCAAATTGCATGAATGGCAGGATCCTCCCACAATTAAAATAAAAAGAGTTGATGTAAATACCCAGAAACTTAGGGTGCCGCGCTGTTTGGGAGAACTGCTATTTATCACCTATTGAAAAGAAGCAACTTTTAAATACGCTAAACATATAATTTCAAGACGGAATGAATATGATGTCGAATCCCTGCCAATTTTGTAAAATATTATCAACAATTTTTTGTCCACTCAGTGGACAAATATGAATTTTCATTCAAGTGTTCTGCAAATAGGGCAAAAGCATAGTTGCCACTGTTTCACTGTTTTTGTTATTTTTAGGTGCACTATGTTGTCATGGATAGATTGGCGGGATAGGCAATTTACTATAATCTGTGCCGGCCGCAAAGAAATCCCCAAATAAAACCCCCTAGACAGCAATTACATGCTGCCTAGGGGGTTTTTAGTTCACTCTGTCCGTATTCCGAAGTTCAGTTTTAGTTCATTGCCCGCTTCCCGCATTCCGTTTCCCGTATTCCATATTCCGAAGTCCTAGGTTCAAGTTAATTTCTCACGGCGCCCTGCAAATTGCAATTATGTCACCTTAAAGTCCTTTCTGTTTGAACAGCTGGGTCATGGTGTCATAGCTTTTATCCAAGACCTCCATATAAAAATCGAAGCCTTTTTCTGGATCAGCCATGCCCTGCCGGCCGCCTCCCAGGTATAATCCGTAGGGGTCCAGGGTCCGCATGATTTCTACCTGCTCCTGCGTCGGCAGTTCTGTGATCCCCACTTCAGGGGCAATCTTCAGATCCCAGCTCACATTATCCTTTACTTTCTCCGGGGTCACCCCTGGATGGCACTTCTCCAGATACATTTCTTTGGTCACCGGATCAAAGCGGAAAACCCCCATAGTGGTAATCGCGGCACTTGATCCGCCACCGCGTAAACCGGCTGTCTTCCGAGACTCGCCACCACTCAGATGACCAGGCGTGGTCAGGTAATCCACCCGCTCCACGAACCGCCTTTTTTCCTGGATCATCATAATTAAAAGCCGACCAACCGAAGAGCCAATGTCATTTCCGCCGCCGCTGCCGGCCACCCGGACCGAGGGGTGGGCATAATCTCCCAGGGCAGTGGTGTTCAGATTGCCATACTTATCTACTTGAGCGGCTCCAATCAAGCCGACATCATAGAAACCCCGCTGCTGATCTCCGAAAGCCCGCCACATTGCGCTATTACTGTAAGCCCGCTCACAAATGGTGGTATCTGCTATACAGGTAAGCAAACGACGCGGTGACGAACCGATTGAGCCTCCTTCCACAGCAATGGTCAGATTTGGAGCATGGGTCAGTTTGGCTACCATCGCGGCAATCAATGGGGGGCCCACGCCGACAAAGGCCGTTTCTTCATCCCGGAATTCCCGGGCGATCGTGGCCGCCATTAACTCTAACAGAGTGTACTTCTCAGCATAAGTTACTTGATTTGTCATGATCTACCTCACCTCCCCGTACTGCTGATAGCGCCGTTCCACCATCGCCAGGCGGCTTAAGCGTTCCCAGCCCAATTTACGACAATACCCATCCCAGTCATCCACCCCATAAATCCACTCTTCCGCCCATTTTTCAAACCCCTCAGCGGTTGACCAGACTTTCTGGAGCTGAAGTCCATAGGGAACATCTATCGAGTAGTAAAAAGGACAGCCCCGGCCATGCGATCCAAAGGGAACTTTGACTACGGCATCGACGCAGTAATAGGGGATGTAAGTCAGATTGGCGGTACGTCGGATTTCATCCGTCGGTACTATTTCTTCAGTAGTGATCACAACCCGCCGGGCGGCCCGGGCCAAAGAATCATCGTTGCCCACGTGTCCCAGGATCTGAGCGTTGCCAAGAGGGTCACAGCGTTGGACATGGATAAAGGCTACATCCGGATGAGCGGCCGGCACCAGAGCCACCGGCTCTCCAGTATAGGGATCGTCAATGATTTTAATGTTCGGGTTGTGCACGGGGATATCCGAGCCCAACAAAGATTTGGTTGGCATAAACGGCAGACCCATCGAAGCGGCCATAAAGCGCAGACCGGCTGTGAAATTCGAGTATTCTTCCAATTCGATCGGCTTCGGAATCCCCTTCTCAACAGCGCGCCGGTAAAGCGGATCCGGCCCCCAGATCCCTCCCCACATATAGGCTATTTCAAACTTATCCACCAATCCCAGCGCGATCAAGATTGAATCATGGACAAAGGTTACCGCGGTATCACTCACCAGGCGCAAATTCTGCTTCCTTTGGCGGGCCACCTCATGCACTGCCGCGGTAGGCGTGCGGTCCCCAATCCCGCCAAAACATACGTATGACCCGTCCGAAACAAAGGTGGCAACCGCTTCCTTCAGGGTCATTATCTTATTCACTGGCGGCTTGCTTATTTTTTCCGGGATCATCTTCTCCCTCCTCTCTTTTATCCGGGTCTCAAAAACCTCGCTTCAGAATGGCGACAGTGCCCTTAAAAACCACTAGAATTGTTTTGTATTTGAAACGGTGTCCTCAAAGACGCTTTTAGGCCTTTAACACATCGCCGGCAATTACAATTCTTTGAACCTGAGCGGTCCCCTCGAATATCTGCATGATCTTAGCATCACGAAAATACTTCTCGACCGGGTATTCTTTGGTGTACCCGTAACCTCCATAGACCTGAACCGCATCGCAAGCCACCTTCATGGCGGTATCCCCGGCAAAACACTTGGCCAGGGAAGCGGCCGCGGTATAGGGCAGGCCCATGTCCTGCTTGCTGGAAGCCTCCAGATATAACAGCCGGCTGGCCTGTATGTACTGGGCCATATCCGCCAGGATAAACTGGATGGCTTGGAAACTGGCAATCGGTTTGCCGAATTGCACCCTCTCTTTAGCGTACTTAACGGACGCCTCGAAAGCTGCCTGAGCGACTCCGGTGGCCATGGCCCCAACCATAGCCCGCGAGATATCCAATACCTTCATACAGATTTTAAAACCCTCGCCCTCGCGGCCCAGCAAGTTTTTAGCCGGTACCCGGACATCTTCAAAAATAACGGAGGTCGTGTTTGAACTGCGAATCCCCAGTTTATCTTCCTTGGGGCCAATCGAGATCCCCGGGGTATTACGGTCCACCATAAAACAGCAGATCCCTTTCGCGCCCATTTTTTTATCCAGCGTGGCAAAGACGGTGTATAGGCCGGCTACCCCGCCGTTACTGATAAACTGTTTAGTTCCGTTCAAAATATAATCGTCGCCGTCCTTGACACACTTAGCCGAGAGTCCGGCCGCGTCCGACCCGGCACCGGGTTCGGTAAGGCAAAAGGCAGACAGCACCCCTTCATTTTGTAGATCATACCACCACTGTTTCTGTTCATGCGTCCCCGCAATCAGCACTGGATCCGGGCCGAGCAGGGTATTCGCGGCCATGGTAACACAAAGGCCGGCATCTCCCCGGGCAATTTCCTCGACCACCAGGTTCTGAGCCACATAATCCAGCCCGGCCCCGCCATATTCAGCCGGGACTCCAATCGTCATCAAGCCGAGATCAAACATTTTTTTGATCGTTGCCTCGGGAAACTCGTTGTTTTTATCCCACTCCGGGGCATAGGGGACGATCTCATTGTCCGCGAAATCACGAGCCATC
>CAZKWP010000013.1:0-6707 GCA_964556555.1 uncultured Syntrophomonadaceae bacterium | reverse complement strand
AAAGTCCATAACTTGCCCCCCTTTCGGGTTACAGCGTTAATTACAACCTGTGATTGATTCTTAGTCCTTTACCCTACTTAAAGCAGGATGAATTGCCTGGCAGTTCGGGATTACCTAATCAAGGGAAAATTAGCCCACAATGAAAATATAATTTTATATTTTTAATTTAATTTATATGCCAAACATTTACATGTCATCCCTGAATTGCCTTAACCTGCTTAATCAGTTGTCTACAGACTGCCGTGACTCCGAGACGAAAAACCGGTGCCACGCAGCCATCAACTATCGGTTCAGTTCTATACAAACGGCCGTGGCTACCCCGCCCCCGCCGCAAAGGGAGGCGATGCCGTAACGGTTATCCCGTTTTTGCATTTCATAAATCAGGCTCACGATCAGCCGAACCCCGGTCGCTCCCACCGGATGACCCAGGCCAATCCCCGATCCATTGACGTTGCAGCGGTCCATCGGGATTTTTAATTCCCGGTTGCAGGCGATAAACTGTGCGGCAAACGCCTCGTTCAGCTCCCATAAATCAATTTGGTCCTGGGTCAGGCCCGCCAGCTTTAAAACCTTGGGAACCGCGTAGACTGGACCGATCCCCATTACCCGGGGAGGGACGCCGTACGAACAGGTAGCAAGCACTCGGGCCAGCGGCTTGATGCCCAGTTCTTGGGCCTTTTCCGCAGCCATTAAAACTACGGCCGATCCCCCGTCATTGATTGAAGAAGAATTGCCGGCAGTTACGGTGCCGCCCTTTCGAAAGGCTGGAGACAACTTGCTCATGGCGGCCATATCCACGCTTTCTCTCGGGTTTTCATCAACCGCTATGATTTTGGCACCTTTTTTACTGGGGATTTCTACTAGAGCCATTTCTTCGTTAAACCGACCGGCTTTGATCGCCGCCACTGCCCGCTGATGGCTCAGTGCTGCCAGTTCGTCCTGCTCTTCCCGGCTAATCTGGTATTCCTCAGCCAGGTTTTCCGCGGTCCCGCCCATATGATCTTTCTCAATCGCACAAATAAACCCGTCCTTGAACAAAATGTCATAGATTCCGGCATCCGGCACTCCCAGCCGATAGCCTTCTCTCCCCCTAGTCAGTCCATAGGGCACCTGGCTCATACTTTCCATGCCCCCGGCAATCACTACGTCACACCGTCCCAGCATAATATCCTGACAGGCGATATCAAAAGCCCGCTGGGACGAACCGCAGGCTTGATTCAAAGTCATGGCGTAGGCGGGCTGCCAGGGGATTCCCAGCAAACCCTGGACCTGCCGAGCCGGGTTTCCGCCATGTCCCTCGTTGTAACACATCCCGGCAATTACCTGATCGACTGATTCCGGTTTTAAATCAATATTCTGCATAGCCTTTTGGGCAGCCGTATACATGAGGCGCATCGGGGTTACATCCTTTAGGGAACCCAGAAAGACACCGATTGGGGTTCTGGCTCCACTGGCAATTACCACTTCCCTGAGCATCAAACATCCACCCCTTTCCGTTTTTTCTGGCGGCTTAGATGCGGCGCTCCTCCTACTCTCCCCGGAAATTCGGGCGTCGCTTTTCAATAAAGGCACTCATGCCTTCCGTTCGATCGGCTGAGGAGAATAACAGAGCAAAACCTCTTCTTTCGTATTCCGTTGCGGAAACTATGTCCGTGTCCAGCCCCCGGTTGATCGTCTCTTTAGCCAAACGAATGGCCAGCGGAGCCTTAGACGCTACTTTTTTGGCTAATTTCATGGCTTCATTCATTAAATCCGCCGGTTCGACGACCTGGTTAACCAAGCCGATCTCTTTAGCCGTGGCCGCGTCGATCAGCTTGCTGGTAAAAATCATTTCCTTGGCTAAAGCCGAGCCAATCAACTGGGTCAGTCTTTTCGTCGCACCGGCACCCGGCATCACTCCCAGATCAACCTCAGGCTGACCAAACTTGGCTTTGGTTGAGGCAATCCTCAAGTCACAAATCAGGCTCAGTTCGCAGCCGCCGCCAATTGCCGGCCCGCCTACGACAGCGATGACCGGTTTACTGAGCGATTCTATTTTGAGAAAGACCCTTTGCACTGTTTCTGAATAATGACTGGCCTCCAGGACACTCATTTTGAGCATCCCTTCTATATCGCCTCCAGCGGCAAATACCTTTTCGCCCCCAGTTATCAGCACGACCCTTACCGCTTCATTATTTGCCGCGTCATCAATTGCCTGGCTTAATTCCGAGACTAACTGGTAGGAAAAAGCGTTATTGGCTTTGGGGTCATTTAAGGTGATTACCGCTACTTGATCAATAATTTCGCAGGAGACTTTTTCAAAACCCAAACCAATCTCCCCCTTGCCGGACTATCGAATGTAATCGTAGAATCCTTTACCGGTTTTCCGTCCCAAACGCCCATCTTTAACCATCTGCTGCAAGATTCCCGCCGGTTTATAAGCCTCGATACCGGTCATTCCATATAAGGCTTCCAAAGCTGAGGTGGCAACGTCAATTCCGGCCATATCGATCATTTCCAGGGGTCCCATGGGATGATTCATCCCCAGTTTCATGGCCAGATCAACGTCAGCCGCTGTCGTTACCCCGGCTTCGACCAAGCGGGCGGCCTCGTTATACATCAAACAGTTAATTCGGTTGACCAGAAAGCCGGGGATATCCTTTACGACGACCCCTGTTTTGCCTAAGGCCGCGACAAATTCCAGGCCTTTGGCTAAAGTGGCGTCTGACGTCTTTTCCCCTCTAACTACCTCAATCAGTCGCATAACCGGCACCGGACTAAAAAAGTGCATCCCCATAAATCGGGTTGGATCACAGAAAGTCTCAGCCATTTTGCTGATACTCAAAGTGGAGGTGTTCGAGATAATGATGGCATCCGGCTTACAAACCTTATCCAATTCCTGAAAAAGCTGTACCTTGGCCGCAAAGTTTTCATAGATTGCTTCAATTACAAAATCACAGGCACCGGCTTTTTCACCCAGGTGGTCTACTGTCTGAATCCGTCCTATAACCGCCTCTTTTTCGGTTTGAGCCAGTTTCCCCTTGTCTACTTTCTTCTGTAAGAGCCCATTGATTGAATTCAAGGCTTTGTCGGTCTGCTCCCTTTTCATATCAAAGAGAACAACCTCCAAACCTCTTTCCGCCGCAACTTGGGCAATACCACTTCCCATCGTTCCCGAGCCAGCAATTAACAATCTCATTGCATTCATCTGGATCTACCCCCTCCCTATCAGTTATTGATTAAACACCCAGCAGATAGCTTGCGTCGCAGTCCGCGAATATGATTACGATGATCTGATATTCTGCTATTCTTCTATATAGCAATTTCAATGCCATAGCTTTTATGGCCTTAATAAATTAGAAAGATCCAGACTTGTACTATGCTTTTACCAACAACAAAAAAGTTCGGACATGTCCAACTGTTTGGGGACATGTCCGAACTCGGACATACTATGGAATCCGATTTTGGAATTTATTGCTGTTATTATGGCCAGGTCTGTTTCTCAACTCCTGATATCGTACTTTTTAAGTTTCTCGTAAAAGGTAGACCTGGCCATACCTAAAGTCAGTGCTGCCTGACGTTTGTTGCCCAAAGTTATTTCCAGGGCTTTTTTAATTTTTTCTTCTTCTGATTCATCAGCCAAAAAGATCGGTCTCCTACCAACACCCAAATTCTTTTGTACCTTATTACAAATTGACGGTCTTGTGTCAAAATATCGTTTTAAAAAGTTGGAGGGAAGGGTGTCTATATCAATAGTATTTCCCTGGAGTAAGCACACGGTCCCCTCAATCACGTTGGCCAATTCCCGAACATTTCCCGGCCAGAAGTACTTATTAAAGACATCCAAAACATCTTGACTGATGCTTTCAATGTTTTTCCCATACTTTGCCCCTACATTGTTAATTAATTGTTTAGCGATGGGCTCTATATCCGACTTGCGATGACGAAGAGGCGGGATATCAATCCGAATGACATCTAAACGGTAGTACAAATCTTCTCTGAATAAACCGTTACGAACCATTTCTGCTAAATCGCGATTAGTGGCCGCAATTATTCGCACATCTACCTTAACGGTCTCAGTCTTGCCGATCTTTTCAATTTCTCCTTCTTGAAGTACTCTTAATAACTTGGATTGCATGTTTAGGTCCATGTCCCCTATTTCATCCAAAAATAACGTTCCTTTATCTGCTATTTCAAACTTACCTGGCTTTCCACCCTTTTTAGCCCCGGTAAAAGACCCGTTTTCATAACCGAATAACTCTGATTCCAAAAGCGTTTCCGGTATGCTGGCACAATTCACCCGGACAAACGGCATCATTGATCTGAGACTGGCAGAATGAATAGCGTGGGCAAATAACTCTTTTCCCGTTCCGGTTTCGCCCAGCAATAGTACGGAAGCATCTGACTGTGCTGCCTGTAAAGCTGTTTCCTTGGCAAAACAGATCGCGTTGCTAATCCCGTTGATATCGTGAAAACCATACTTTGTATCATTGCCTTTGTTGGAACTATTACTGGTATATACCTTTAAGCCATTTTTAATTGTATTAATATAATCCTTGACTTCATTTATATCTGTAAATACACTCCTGGCGACAGTCCCTTCGACCTTACCATCAATAATCAGCGGGAATAACATTACCGGGACATATTTACCGTTTAGATACATTATCTTGCCGAGTTTGGGCACACAAGTTTTACCTACAGATTCCATCATACATTCTGGATTAATATCCTGAACTTGTTGATGCATTACGGACTTGGCGTGAACGCCTACCTTTTTTGCCGCCTCATCGTTTATATATATAATTTTCCCTTCCAAATCACAGACAATTATTCCCTGATGTTCCATCATGCCATTCAACATTTTGTTTTCTTCAATAACATTTTGCAATTCACTCATCATCCGAGCCGGTTTTTCATGAACACGCCAAAACTGTATTCTGGCGTGTTCCTTGCTGAATATCTTAAGTTCTTTTATAAAAATAATTCTATCTTTAAATAGGAAGTCATAAAATATAAGCTCTTCATCCTGGAAACTAACCCTTATTTCCCCTTTGGATTCAATTATGTTCCAGCTTTTTCCGGCCAAATTGTTTGCCATTAGTACTGATTCAATGCTTTTGCTGCATTGGGTGATAGTCCCTTCGTTATTGATAACTAAAAGACCTAATTCCAGGCTTTCGGCTACTGTACTAAGATTGTTCAGCAGGTTTTTGATTGACATTTTATGCATTTGTCTCACCACCCATGGAAATTATACCCATATTCAGACTATTCGCTAACCTGAAATTTATTCCTTATATCCTTTTATATCTCTGACAACAATACGGTTATATACTAATTTACAAAATAGTTGTGAAACTCAAAGGAAAAAGCCCTCTTTTTCAAGAGGACTCAAATCGTTCAAAATGGCGGAGGAGGTGGGATTCGAACCCACGGTACCTTGCGGTACACCTGATTTCGAGTCAGGCTCGTTATGACCACTTCGATACTCCTCCGTATAAAATTGTTAAGCCTATTTCTGCCCCATCAATAATTAAAACAAACCTTTTCAGAGGATAACTATACCTTATTTGCTGAAGCTTTTCAATTATAACATAATCCTATCGGAAAATAAAACGCCTCCCAATCCGCGGAATCAAGCCCCGCCATATAAACAAGAGCAGACCAAAGATCTGCCCTTGCTGCGCTTTATATTATTGTTTGACTTCTTCTTTTGTAGATTGGGCCTCTACTTTTAAAGAATTTACTTCAGAATATATACTATTATCATCTAACGATACGATCCTTCAGTTAAAGATTGGCTTGTAAGCCTAAAGCGGTACAGCCGTAGGCACAACACAAGGGCCGATCTGTTGAGGCTCGCCAAATTCCTGATCAACCGTAATCCCGCCGTAAGGTCTAATTGCTTCAACCCAAAGGTTTTCGTGTTTCCACAATTTTTCCACGATATTCCCAAAGACGCGCACTCTAGGATTTCCACTGTCTAAGAGCTGACACTGCAGCTGCGCAACGATACAAGATCCATCAATCGTTCTCAGGGCTTGCCGCAAAGCGTTGCCGCTGACAGCCCCTCCATCCGGGAAGGCGAAGAACTCGGTGCATTCTATGGGTATATTCCTTTCAACCACTAAAGTACAGGACGGCGAAGTGATCAGAATTTGGATTCCAACATTGGCAAACACTCGGTCACAATTGGGTCCTAGCTCTTCATTCGCGCAAGTTACTATAAGATTGCATTGGCTTCCGGGAGGCAGCGGAATGACTTCCCCCCTACACCCTGGTCTCAGTCCATCGCCGGCAGCCGGGAGCGGGATCGTAAAATCAATCGGTTTGGCACAAATTAGACGCACTTCTTGAGTACAGATATCCCGACAATGGCAGAAAGCTTGCTCGTTCAGGATTCCGAATCTGGCCCTACTGGTTGCATCGTTAAAAAGGTTACAGCAATCACCGCAATTACCAGTAGGATCGTTACAGGTGGCCATTGGTTTATACACTCCTTTTTTATTATTTTTTAGAAGTTAAGTTTTGTAAATACAGCCAAGCGGATAGCTGCTTTGTAATAAGTGACCTTTACTGGGGCTTAGCTTCAATACTTCCAACTTCTACTATATGGTATTCAATTACTGATTTTCGGTTACAACCCAGAAATAAACTTTAAGTTATCCTTATCCCCCGAAACTTAGTGTGCATATGGCACAGTGAAACGGCCGGTTTTGCGAAGC
>CAZKWP010000012.1:26127-29306 GCA_964556555.1 uncultured Syntrophomonadaceae bacterium | reverse complement strand
ATAAGGTTAATCGGTTTATAAGGGCTGGTGGGTTATCCGATTTTCCCCCACTAACCTTTCCAGGGGAACGTCTTCGTCATCCAAGCGGCCGAACTCTTCATAGAACATACCGTCCGCCCCTTTAAAGTACGGGATCTCCTCCACATGCTCCACCGCTCCCCGGTCTTCATCCAAGTCCAAGTCCTGTTCGCCGTAGTAGGAACCAGCCCCGGAACCGGGCGCATGCTCACCGTAGCGGGCAACTTCCTGCCAGGCATCCTCCCCGTCAAATCCAAAGCCCCCCGGCAGAATTCCATCTTCCGCATCATCGCCCGGCTTGCCGAAGGGAGGAGTGACTACGTACTCCTCAATCGGCCGGGGTGAGAGGTCCGGCCATTCGCCCTTGGCTTTACAGTCTACGCACAAGGTGGTCGAGGGCAGGGCTTCCAGCCTTTCCGGCGGGATTTGTTGCCCGCACCCTGCACAGATTCCGTACTGCCCCGCCTCCAGTGCCCTTAAGGCGTCATTTACTTTCAGCAGTTGAATCCGGGTATTATCCTTAAGCGCCAAGTCTTTACTGCGCTCAAACATCTCACTCCCCAGGTCCGCCGGGTGATTATCATAACCCGAAAGCTCCCCTACCGACTCGTTCATGGATATTTCCAAACCGGCCTCGGTCAAATTGGCTAAACTGGCCTCTAGTTGCTGCTTTTGCGTCAATAAGCGCTGCTTTTGCTGCTGCAAATCCATAAACATTACTGCTCCTTTATCGTTTGATTTAGCGGCTGAACTGAAACTGAACAACGTTAGGCTCTTGTAAGTCAATGCCGGCGAACGTTAAGTGTAAGCCAAGGCCGGCGAACATTAATACTGGTTTACGCCAAAGCCGGTCACCGTTAATACCGGCGGGCGTCGATCTGGTACTGCACAATTTCTACGAGATCCGCAATAAAATCGCCAATCACCGGCAGATTCAAAATCATTAATTGTTTCAGCAAGTAAACCAAAATAGCTCCCAGCAAGGCAAAACCGACGGCAAAACCAAAGCCGCGGGCGATCCCAGCGATAAAATTGATATACAGCAGCCGGGCCGGCCGATTGATTAACGCCAGGTATTCCGCGAGATCCATCTTCTCCATGGCCGCGCTCAAGTCGGCAACCTTCTCGGCTAATCGTTGGAGCAAAGCCCGTGGTTCCGCGTCATCGGTTCGAGAGGATTCAATAAAAGAAGGCCCTGGAGACAACGGCGGGTGAAGTTTCTCCTCAGGTTTAGCCTTATCCATAGCTTCCAAGGTAAAACCCTCCTCTTTACCGCCTATTTTGCCCTTTTTGGCCCGTTTCTATATTTCTATATTCAATATTCTTATTTCTATATTCTGCATTGACCGTCATCATTTGCGCACTTTAATTCAATTTAAACCTGGCTGAGACGGTCCTCTGCTTCGCTGGCGGCCAGATTTTTTTCGCAGCGCTCTAACTGATGCCGAATTACCCGGCCTGGATCATCAACAATTCCCAGGCTGGCGCTGAAGATCTTAGCCAGATCAAGCTGCGCTACCCTTTTTAGGGAAATGTAGCGCTCAGCCTCATCCTCCCCCGGCCTAAACTGCTCCGCCCGACTGATTGGTTCCGGCCGAAGCAGGTCCCCGGCAAACAACCAACCCTGCTTTTCCTCGTACAGGCAAATATGGTCCAGGCAATGCCCCGGAGTGGGCAGGATTCGGAAACTGTAGCGGGGGGTACTGAGTTGACTGCTAATCCGGCGAGCCTTGGCCGCGGCCGGTACTCCCCATACGAAACGCTGATAAAAACTTAACTGAAGATTCTCCTGGGGTTGTCGGATAATGGGGAGTGCTTCCCGCTGAGCCCGCACCGGCAAGCTGAACTCTCTTTGTAAAATGGCGTTATTGCCAATGTGGTCCGCGTGGTGATGGGTATTTACGATCTGCGCCAAACGGTATTGCCGGCACATTTTTAACATCTCCCGGCCGCACTTGGCCGGACCGGTATCAATCAGCAAACCATCCACTAAATAAGTCTTCACCTGGCCCAACACGCCGCCCAGAGGCCGCCTTTGGAACCAAAACTGAACCACATCCCCGCATTCCGCTGCTTTTAGCACTAATTCCACCCTTTTTATTAATTCCCTTTAACTTTCTTTTCCCTGCTCTTTAGCTTATATGCACTTTATTTATATGATGGTACCAAGTTATCCTGATTTTATAAGGCATGTCACTTTGAATTTTCGTTATCTATTTTATGGAACAAACCTACAATTAGACCGGTATTTAGTTAAACGATTCTCTTAACTTAAACGATTAAGCTACCTTAAACGAATCTCTTTATCGTTAATTTTTTATGCTTAATCTGAATTAAAAGATTAACCATTCTCTTAACCCGATTTTCTTTATCTAAAAACGATTGAACAATCTTAATTGTTTAAAGAATGAATCGGTGCCGGAATCCGGCCGCCGCGCCGGGCAAAGCTGGTTGAGGCAAATTGGTGTACCGCCATAATCGGCGTGCTGCCCAGCAAACCGCCGAACTCGACGCGGTCCCCTATCTTTTTCCCTGGCACCGGGATCACCCGGACTGCCGTGGTTTTGTGGTTGATCATCCCGATCGCGGCTTCGTCGGCAATGATTGCGGCAATTGTTTCCGCGGTAGTATCCCCGGGAATGGCGATCATATCGAGACCAACCGAGCAGACACAGGTCATGGCTTCCAGCTTGTCAAACGTCAAAGCCCCAGCCTCTAAGGCCGCCACCATCCCCGCATCCTCACTGACCGGCAGGAACGCCCCGCTTAAGCCCCCCACATAGGAGGAGGCCATGGAACCGCCTTTCTTGACCGCGTCGTTTAAAAGTGCCAAAGCCGCCGTGGAACCGTGGGTTCCGCATTTTTCGAGGCCCATGGCTTCTAAAATATCGGCCACGCTGTCTCCGATAGCCGGGGTAGGGGCCAGCGAAAGGTCAACAATCCCAAACGGCACACCCAGCCGTTCGGAGGCCCGGCGGCCAATCAACTCGCCCATGCGAGTTACCTTAAAGGCCGTCAGTTTAATGGCCGTGGCCAGGGTGCCAAAATCCGCCTGACCCAGGCGGCGCACTGTATCCAGCACCACGCCCGGTCCGCTCACCCCGATGTTTAAGACCGACTCGGGTTCGCCGATGCCGTGAAAAGCGCCGGCCATGAACGGA
>CAZKWP010000012.1:3034-26117 GCA_964556555.1 uncultured Syntrophomonadaceae bacterium | reverse complement strand
CTCGGGAACATTGCAAAAGACCACCAGTTTAGCACAGCCCAGGCCGTCCCGGTCCGCACTCAAAGCAGCGGTCGTTTTAATGATTTCCCCCATTTTCATTACCGCGTCCATATTGATCCCGGCCTTGGTACTGGCCACGTTAACCGAAGCGCAGACCCGTTCCGTGGTCGCCAGAGCCTGGGGGATACTGTTGATCAGTTTGGTGTCCCCGGCGGTAAACCCCTTGTGCACCAAGGCGGAGAAGCCGCCAATAAAATTCACCCCTACTTCCGCCGCAGCCCGGTCCAGCGTTTCCGCCAGCCGGACGTAGTTCTCAGCGGCGCATCCCTCGGCCACCAGCGAAATGGGGGTTACGGAAATTCTCTTATTGATAATCGGGATTCCATAATCCCGGGACAGATCCTCGCCTGCCTGAACCAGATTACTGGCTTTGCGCACCACTTTCTCGTAGATGCGCTGGCACAGCCGGTCCAGGTCCGAATCCACACAATCGCGGAGACTGATTCCCATGGTGATGGTCCGAATGTCCAAATTTTGCGCATCCACCATCTGGATGGTCTCCAGAATCTCCTCTGGGCTCAGCGAAACCGGCACAATTATCGCTCCTTATCTTAAGCTCTTTTACAAACGATGCATAAACCGAAAGACATCCTCGTGCTGCGCCGTTATTTTAACGCCTAATTCCTGACCTTTGACGTCAAGTCTGTGCTGCAGTTCAGCCAGATCAATCAACGCACCGGTCATGTCCACCACCGTGATCATCACAAAAAGCTCCTGGAGGATGGTCTGGCTGATATCCAGGATATTGATATTTGATTCAGCTAAGATGGTCGCAACCGCCGCAATAATGCCGACTCGGTCCTCCCCGATTACCGTAACGATAACCCGGTTCCCATCCGCCGCCCGGTTGAGCAAATTTCGATACTCGGCCACGGGATCAACTCACCTTTCTAAAACTAAACTAATAACGTATCCCCGGCTTAGCGGGGCAATTCCTGGATCACCTGGGCGCACCGCGGGCAAAGCGCCGCGTGTTCGGCGTCCTCGGCTGTTTCCTCGCTGAATTTCCAGCAGCGGACGCACTTTTCGCCGGGCGCTGCCTGAACCACCACCGGCAAGCCGGGGAGTTCTTCCGCCGTATAGGCCTCAGTCGGCACCGCGGTTCCCGGCATTTCCAGCTTAACCTGCGAAACAATAAAGATATCCGCTAAATCGGGCAGGAAGGTCATCAGGAACCCATACAGGGCCCGGTCCGGGTAAAGCGTTACGCTCGCTCCCAGGGAATGCCCGATAATCTTCTTTTGCCGGGCCAGTTCCAGAGCCTTGGAGACGGTCTCCCGCACTTCCAGCAGCCGGTCCCAGCGGCGTTCCAGTTCCGGATCAAGGTAACTTTCCTGAACTTCGGGCCACTTGGTCAGTTGGACCGAAGCGGGTTTCCCGGGTTCATCCGGCAGGTACTTCCAGATTTCCTCGGTCGTAAAGGCCAGGACGGGCGACAGCAGGCGCACCAGCCCCTGGATTACCTCGTAGAGCACGGTTTGCGCCGCCCGGCGTTCGAGCGAGTCGGGCCGGCTGGTATAGAGCCGGTCTTTAATGATATCCATATAAAAGGCGCTCATATCCACGGTGCAGAAATTGTGCACGCTGTGGTAGACCACGTGAAACTCGTAGTTAGTATAGGCATCGGTAACCCGTTTTATCAGTTTCTGCAGTTTAAGCAGAGCCCAGCGGTCTAGTTCCCCCATCTGCTCAACTGGGACCCGGTCGCGTTCGGGCCCGAAATCAGAAAGGTTACCCAAGATATAGCGGCAGGTGTTGCGAATCTTGCGGTAAGCTTCGGTCATCTGCTTCAATATATCATTGGAAACCGTAATATCGTTTTTGTAATCCGAGGAAGAAACCCAAAGCCGCAGGATGTCCGCCCCCATATCTTTGATCACATCCAAAGGACTGATCACGTTGCCGAGAGACTTGGACATTTTCCGGCCTTTGGCATC
Source organism: uncultured Syntrophomonadaceae bacterium (assembly GCA_964556555.1). Classification (GTDB taxonomy): domain Bacteria; phylum Bacillota; class Ch66; order Ch66; family Ch109; genus CAYXHK01. The sequence continues at coordinate 24,120 of CAZKWP010000012.1, read as the reverse complement.
CACCACGTAACCATGGGTCAGCACCGCCCGGTAGGGAGCCAGTTCCCGCACCGCCACCGAGGTGGAAAGTGAAGAGTTAAACCAGCCGCGGTGCTGGTCGCTGCCTTCCAGATACAGGTCGGCCGGCCAAACCAGGTCTTCCCTTTGCTCCAAAACCGCAAAATGGCTGCTGCCCGAATCGAACCAGACATCCATGATATCTTTTTCTTTGCGGAAATCCTGACCGCCGCACTCCGGACACTGATAACCCGGCGGCAAAAGCTCCGCCGCCTCCCGGGCAAACCAGGCATCCGAACCCTCCACGCGGAAGATTTCCTGCAGGTGGTCGATGGTTTCCGAATTAATCACCGTCTGCTCGCAGCTTTGACAATAGAAAATGGGAATCGGCACACCCCAGGTGCGCTGCCGGGAAATACACCAGTCGCCCCGGTCCGCAATCATGTTGTGTATCCGATCGCGCCCCCAGGCCGGAATCCACCGCACTTGGTCGATCTGCTCCAGCGCCTTCTGCCTAAAACCATCGATAGAGGCAAACCACTGCTCCGTCGCCCGGTAGATAATCGGCTTTTTGCAGCGCCAGCAATAGGGATACTGGTGCTCCACCGTGCCCTGCTGGAGCAGGAACCCGGCGGCCTCCAGATCAGCGACGATCAATTTGTTGGCTTTTTCGTAAAACTGGCCGGCGTAAGGCCCGCCTTCTTCCGTAAACTTACCCTGGTCGTTAACTGGCGAGATAACCCCCAGATCGTATTCCCGACCGACGATAAAGTCTTCCTGCCCGTGCCCGGGAGCGGTATGGACGCAGCCGGTGCCTTGATCCAGCGTAACGTGCTCGCCTAAAATCACCAGCGAATCCCGGTCCATAAAGGGATGCCGGCAGATTACCCGCTCCAGTTTAGTGCCGGGGATGGTGCTTAAGACCTGATACTCCGAAATCCCCGCCTGTTCCATGACCGACTTGACCAACTCCGTGGCGATTACGTATTTTTCGGTTCCCGCTTGCACCAGGGCATACTGAAATTCCGGATGGACGGAGATGGCTAAGTTGGCGGGCAGGGTCCAGGGAGTGGTAGTCCAGATCACGACAAAAGTATTCTCTTCTGGAAACAGCCCGTGCGCATCCCGCAGCGGGAATTTAACATAGATGGAAGCTGAGCGCTTATCCTGGTACTCGATCTCAGCTTCGGCCAGCGCGGTCTCGCAGTCGGCGCACCAATATACCGGTTTTAAACCCTTGTAAATATAGCCTTTTTTGGCCATCTCCCCAAAAACCCAGATCTGTTTCGCCTCAAAGTGGGGATGCAAAGTGATATAAGGGTTTTCCCAGTCGCCTCTAACGCCCAGCCGTTTGAATTCCGAGCGCTGCACATCAACGAATTTAAGCGCGTAGTCGCGGCAGTGGTGTCTGAATTTGACTACGTCAATTTCTTTGCGATCCAGTTTAAGGTCTTTGATGGCCTGCTGCTCAATCGGCAAACCATGCGTGTCCCAGCCCGGCACGTAGGGGCAGTCATATCCTTGGTGGGTGTGGAACTTGATAATAATATCCTTCAAGACCTTATTCAGCGTCGTTCCCAGGTGGATATGCCCGTTAGCATAGGGGGGCCCGTCGTGCAGAATAAACTTGGGCTGGCCCTGGTTCATCTCCTGAACCCGCGCGTAAATATCCAGCTCCTCCCAAAACTTGATGGTTTCCGGCTCCCGTTTTGGCAGATTCGCCCGCATGGGAAAATCAGTACGGGGGAGATTTAAAGTTTGGTCATAATCCATCGTTTCACCTCATCTGGTTTAAAGTTCTCGGTATGATCCTTAAAAACCGAGTCAATAGACATTTGCTTAAAATACTTTCATGCAAAAAACCTCCCATCCGCATTAGACGCCGATGGGAGGTTGATTCTCCCTTAAATTATATACCATTATACGGCAACCCTCCGGGAGGTGTCAACAATTGACCCGTGGCGACGCAGTCTATATGGCAGCCAGCGAGCAGTATTTGGCCGGGCCGATTAAAAATTGACCCGTTTCGCAACCTCGTCGGCAGTCAGCCCATTCAGCCGTGCAGCCGGATCTTCGTTAATCTTACGATAGTGTTAGGGTATAACTCATTAGGAAAAATGTCATCCCCCAAAACAAGTAAATGGGAGGATGGTTGAATATGAACTTATTCTTAGTACAATTAACTTCCCTCATACGAAAAACTGGTGCGGTTGCCCTACTTTGTCATGCCAAATTATCCGGAATTGTAGCACAGCCCCCATGGACGTCTTCTGGGAGATTCAGTTTCTGCCTCTATTATCCCTGCCTTTTTGTTTCATTTTATATTCGGAAAGAGTAGAAGCACAAATTATCTTTCACATTCAATTTTCGCACTTTATCTAGCTCCCCAATCCTCTTCTTTAATCTTAATGGCATGTAGCTTACACTTATTTTCTATTGCAGGCATTAATTCTGAATGATTGTTATAATACTTTGTATGTATATACATACTATCTTTTGTTGTTTTTATAATTACTATATTATCTTTATAATCTCTTGAGCCAAGGGTAAAAATCGTCTCTAAAATGTCTTTCCATTGAACTTGTTTCTGTCCCAATGTTATATGATTACTTGTCAAAAGAATCTTACTTGGTATGCTTAAAAGCTTCCTGATAAATAACCCCATGATAACAATAAATATTATTGAACCGTAGTATTGTTGATTAATCGTAAAAATAGTCACTCCTACAAATAGTACTGATAACATTAAGTATATCCGTATGTCTAGCTTAGACAACCTGTTCCGTGTGAAGCATAGTTCATCAATATGCATTTAATCACCCTATTTCAAAAATTTTTTATAAACCCTTATTATTTTCTAGTTAACAGATAATGTATTGTAGTCCAAGTAGAGGGGTTAGTTGCAGTAACTACTGAAGATTGCCAATCTCTATTAGCCCCTGCATATATAAGACCACCTGCTATTTGAACGCCTGCAATCTCAGGCACTATTGCCCCCGCACCAGTACATGTTGCTGCTGCAATCCCCGTCTGTTTATAAGCTGTCTTTGCTTCATCAGACTTTAGATATGCTCCTGTCTGAGCCAAGGTGTGCCTGCCTTCAACTCCAACAGTTTGATTTAGACCGAAGTCTCTTGCGATTTGAGATGATTGAAGCATTATATGATCATCTTTAACTACACAGTCATCAATTTTATATGATTTAGTAATATTACCAATTGTTGCGGTCGCTGTTTTAGTATCCTCATCCCAGGAAACTGTTCCACGATGTTCTTTAACAACTTCACGCAATTCCAACGCCACGTGCCCCGTAGGATCCACATAATTTACCGGGTTGTTATTGCAATAAGTATACAGGTTCTGGGTCCAGGGCTTATAGATCTCCCCTTTATAAGTATCCCGGGTTATAAATCTGCCGATCTCCGGATTGTAATACCGGGCACCCATCTTATACAGTCCATCAAAAGACGGTGCTCCAGTAAAGCCAAACCGGCCGAGACCCCCCTGGCTGCTGCCTCCAAAACCATAGTAATCAAAACAATTAGCCTTTACCTCATCAATATCCTTGGCAAAGATCAGCATTATATTTCCCATTAAATCGCTGCAGGTGTAGACGGTGCCTCTATCATTAGTGAACACACTATTATAATCAATTTGTCTGTAAGCACTAATTAAATTCCCATTTCCCGGTATCCGAGTATAACTGTCGATTACTGCTCCGGCGCCGTCTAGTTCGGCTATTATCGTATTTCCGTCATTTAAGAAGTATGAGGTTTCTAATTCATCGTTTAATAAACACCCAGTTATAGTTTTAATTAATTGTCCGTCTCCATTGTAAAAGTAATCTGTTTGATACCATATACCTCTAGTGTCTTTTGTTTTAGTTCTTGTCAGTCGGTTCTCTAAATCATACTGCCTTATTTCTTCTGTATCATAAGTATCGCCCGAATTGAACCACCATACATGCAAGATCTTTCCCTGGTTACCGTTATTGTCATATTCTAATGTTTCCGTATGCGGTGTACTACCTACTAAATAATTTCTGGAGATCAACCGGTTGGCAATATCATAACTTGAAGTTCCGGCACTGGTCATACCAACCGTCACTGGTACCACTAACTCTCCCTCATACGAAAAACTGGTGCGGTTGCCTACTTCATCATACCCATATGTGCAGTTACCGTATTTACTGGAAGAAGACTTAGTTGTTTGCTGACCAATTTGCCTATTCAAAGCATCGTATTGATAGTTATAGTTATAGGTATAAGCATCCTGTCTGTAATCTTTTATAAATTGTTCGATTTCGATACAGTTTCCGTTATTATCATACCCATAAGATGCGCGATTATATTTTCCGTTGGGGACGGTAAAGTCGATACCGGTCAATTGGTCCAGGCCATTAAATGTGTATTGGGCCGTTCCATTTTGGTTATTGATACGCGGATAGATTATTTGATTTATTCTTCCTTCTGAATCTCTGTTTAAAGTAATTTCGTTCTCCATAAAATCATTGATTGATGAAAGATTTCCGGCAATATCGTAAGTATAATCGACGCTTCCGAAACTGGTAATCAGACTGGTGCGTCGGTTGGCTTGATCATAGGTATATTGTACCTGTTTGCCATATCCGTCGGTTACGCTGGTTAGATTTCCATTAGGATCATACTGATAAGTGGTGGTTCCGGTGTTGTCTGTCATGGAGGTCCGGTTTCCCGCACTATCATAGGTGTAAGAAGCGGTAGGCAGGGTCGAACTGGTATAGGGTCCGGCCGGATATCCATTAAGGGAATAGTTCTTGTTAGTTACTCGGCCCAGATTGTCATAAACGTAGCTGGTCAGATGATTCATTCCGTCTTTTCGGGTGGCAATTCTTCCTAAATAATCATATGTCCAGGTGGTTTTGGTGTTATCCGGAAGGGTTTCGATCAGCACTTTTCCGATATTGTTATAGGTATAAGTGGTCGTATTATTTTTGGCATCTGTTACCGAAAGCCGGTTGCCGCAGGGATCATAGGTGTAATGGGTGGTGTTGTTTAAGGCATCGGTTACGGTGTTCAGCCATCCGTTGCTGTAATACTCATAATGGGTTTCATTTCCTTTGGGATCCACTATTTCTATCAAGTTCCCCATTAAGTCGTAACTGTAGTAGGTGGTTGGATTAGGTGTATTTGCGTCAACATCATCTCGGCCAGAAGATATTTTGCGGTTTAAAAAGTCGTAAGCGGCAAACTCGGAATGCCCTGAGGGATGAATGATTTCGGTCATGTTTCCGCATGCGTCGTAGTCAAAGATATAAGTATTTCCTAATTCATCGGCGACGGTTTGTAAGTAATTCAGTTGATCATAACCGTTGGATATTTTAACGCCGGTGGGGTCTTCTTCCGATATCCGGTTTCCGGCTGCATCGTATTCATAGGTAGTGCTGCCGCCCATGGGATTGGTAATTTGGATTATCCTGCCGGCTGCGTCATAACCAAAATTAGTGCAGGCTCCCTTCTGGTCTATCGTTCTGACTAAACGATCATCTCCGTCCACTAGATTCTGGATGCTTTTATTATCGGGGTAGGTAGTAGTTACTAATCTTCCTAAATCGTCATATACGTAATAAGTGGTATTTAATAATTCATCCGTAGACGAGGCTAGTAATCCCATATTGTTGTAGGTAAAGGTTTGGCTCTTATTATTAGCCGGGTTGCTGAAAATATTATTGGCGTTGGTTAATGAAGCTAAGTTGCCATAGGCGTTATAGGTGTATAAGTTTTTAACTTTAGGGTCTCCCGCGTTTAGCTTCACGCCATTTTGATTGCAGGCATAAGGAAGGGTTTCGCTGGTCCTTCTTCCAAACACATCGTACGCATAGTCGATTCGGTTGTATAAAGCATTTGGGACATCAATGGTGTCAAGCGTAGAGGTAAGGTTACCCTTGTTGTCGTAGAAATATCTGGTAATAATATTATTCGGATTATTCGACGCATACGGCCGAGTTAGACTCGTCGGCAGATTAAGGTTGTTATAGGCCGCATGGTAGATGACGGAATTATTAGCGTAAGTTATACTTTTATCCGTCATATTGCCCATAAGGTCGTAATCGTAATTAGTAGTGACTCCCCGGGGATCGACGGTTTGCGTCAGGTTATACTTCGCGTCGTACGTATTGGTCGTGGTCTGGTTTTTAGCATCGGTTGCGCCGGTTACGAGACCAGTTTCGGGATTGAAGTTAAAGGTGGTAAGGTTACCCAGCGGGTCAATAACCTGAGATTCTCCGTTAACAAAGTCGAAGGAAAACTCGGTCGTGTTACCCAGGCCGTCAGACATGCTGGCAATATGTCCTCGGCTATCATAAACCAGGTTATAGGTTGTACCGGTTGGTGTAACGATTTTGGTTAAGTTATGGTACTGATCGTAATAATAGCGGGTTATATACCCCATGGGGTCGGTTACCGAAGTCAAATGAAAGGTGCTGTCATAACCGTAGAGAGTAGAGTTGTTTCTTGGATCGTCTATCTCGGTTATTTGACCATAACTATTTAAGCCTAGCCGCGTAGATCTGCCGACGGTATCGGTTATAACAACTTCATTGTTTCCATAAGTGTAAGTTATTTCATTATCGTTCAAATCTTTTATGCTGGTTAGTCTGCCTTGGCTATCAAAGATATAAATTATGTTTTCTTTGCTGGTTATGGTGTAGGTGGAATCAGCTTGGTTACGGGTTACGGTCAAATAGCTTCCGGCTGGACTTTGATACTGGCCGGTTAAAGAATCATAAATATAAACTTCTCGATATCCGTCTCCGTGAGCAAAGACTAGATCATTACCCTGGATATATAATGATTGATTAACGTTAGCTTGCCAGCCGTAACAGCTAATCCCTTCACAAGACTTATCGGTACTGTTGTAGGTACGCCGAACCGCGCTGACCAGTTTGTTGCCGGTCAGCAAGGAATCGGTTGAGGTCAATACTAAATTGCCTGCTCCCATATTGACCAATAGCTCTCCTCGGGGAAGGGGGAACTCGATATAAGTATAAAATGGTCTTATTCCTCTACGAGTTAAACTATTATCCACTGCATCTCCGAAAGTTGCGGAGGCTTCATTTGAGGGTTCGCTGGGGCTGCCGCTGGCATCTTTGGCAATTATTCTATAATAGTAGGTAGTTCCTAATAAATTAGTGTTTAGTAAATTTAAGTAGGTAGTTGTGCTCCCATTAGTTATGGTCGCAATTATTTTGTCACTGGTCAGGGTAAAACCGGAGGCTGTACCCCGATAAATCACATAAGAATTCGCGGCGGTAGGCGGTTTATTCCATGAAAGACTGATCCCCGTATTTCCATATGACCAGGCATATAAGGCTAACGGAGATTGCATTTGGGTACTGTAGATGATAGAAGCCTTGTTGGACGCGCCAGTAACTACTGTACCATCTGCGCTTACCGCTGTTACACAATAATAATAAGTGACCCCATTGCCTAAAGGGGTCTGGTCTAAATAATCCGGATCGCTTAATCCTCCGGCGATTAATTTATCCGGAGCTGGGACTAAACCGGAACTCGTGCTTCTATATACCCGATAGGTAACCCCACTAATGCCCAGAGAGTTCCAATGAAGTTGTACTTCATGTCCTGAGGTAATTTGTGCCGTTAAACCGGTGGGTGGGGTAAGTACGTTGTTTACGGTTACGGTATAGTTCAGGTCAGTACCGGTTCCCATATTCCCGGCATTATCGTAAGCTTTGACCCGCAAGATATAGCTCCCGTTGGGATATAGTCGGGTATCCCAGTTAGCTTGATAGGGTGCGGTAGTATCTGTACCAAGCAGACTTTCGCCAGCAGCACTGTTCGCATAAAATTCTACTCGGTCTATGCCATAACTATCAGTAGCATTGGCTTTTATGGTTACATTTCCGGATAAAATGGAGTTTTTAGCCGGCTGGGTAATACTTGTGCTGGGGGAGGTAGTGTCCGGCTGGTAGGTTACGATTAGCTTTGGTCTTCTGACTGAGGCATACGATCCTGAATAGTCACCGGAATAAAAACAAGACATAGTGGCTTCGGCTTCCGGTCCTAAAACCTCTGCCATAACCAGTACTCCATAATTAGGGGCTGTTCCATTTACCCAGCCGTTTACTAGCGGGGTTATAGTTGCCCGATAAGTGTCAGTCCCTTGTTGACTAAAGGGATACGCCGAGCCCGTGTAATCACCGCCGCTGGATGTCCATTCTTCACCACACTTGGCTTGTTCCCAATTGGCTTCTGACTCTAACCACTCTTTGGTTACTTTGTAACATTTGACGGGAGCCGGTGTCTGGGATGAATCAGTCAGCCACAGATAAGCTGAATTTATTGCGCCTGGCGGTAAAGACGATAAGTTGAATTTTAGCAGTCCCCTCATTTCACTATAGGTATTATAACCTTCCTGTACATCTATAAATGGCTCTGTCCCCACGTTATCGTCATCATCTTGGCTGCCAAAAATACCAGTATCCATGGATTCTGCCGCACTGGGGGCTATGGTAACCGTGGGATCAATGCAAACCGGATAGGATTTCTCATTGAGTTTTTGCTTATCGATGTTAATCGTATATACTAGACCATCTTTCTCTTCTGCTAGACTCAGGGTTACTGCATCAACGGTTTTCCCCGCTGCGTCGGTAGTATAAAGGGGATTTATGTAAAACAGAAGCTTATTGTCTTGGCTGGAGTAGAAATTGATGCGTCCGTTTTTCTTCGTCTGCCAATTCAGGTTGTCGGCGGTTATTCTAAAGGTGATCTTTTCCGGAGCGTTCTGAATCTTTCAGGATTATGGTCTCTTTCACTCCATTGTCTGCTACTTGATACTCAATATCCGTAGACGACAAGATTTCAGAGTATTTCATTTTTTGTTCGGCAGCTTTGCCGGTAATATTAGATTTTTGGTTGTCTTTTAGTTTCAAGGAAATACTGCTTTCTTGGCAGTTAAAGTACATCAGCTGGTCTTTTGGCTGCTGCGCAAAGTGGGCTTTAAAGCGGTTGGATTGGTTTTGGTAGTAAACTTTGGAGTCCTTTGTAGTTTCTATTAGCTGATTATTTGCTCCAAGGAATGGTTTTAAATCTAGTTCGGCAGTTATACTTCCGTCTGGATTTTTGTAAAAACTACAGTCTTCTTTATTAAGGGATTTGAGTTCTTTTCTCTGCGAGGATTGTTTAAGATCTTCGGTTTTGGGCTCTTCTGCACTAAACGCTGATAATGGGAGTAGAAATATACTAAGACTGATCATTAATAAAAAGAGTAAAACCTTTTTCATTTTTCTATATGCCTCCTGAATAGGGTCAATAAGAAATCTGATAAGTTTTAAGTCTTTGGCTGATTTTACTGGCCCAAAATTTTATCCCACTAGAGGATATTATTATCAGGTTAACATATTTTGATGGAGAATTTTGTCATATTTTGGTACAGCATAAGATGTCTTTAATAATTCTTAACCCTTGATCCCCTAAAAATAAATTCGCTTTGTCCCCGGAGGGGCAAAGCGAATTTATTTTAGGCTGTGTTTTTCTTTATCTCGTGATATTTTCGCTGACAAGTTAACACCTTTAGGGATGATCTTTTCATTGACACAATTGACCCGCTTCGCAACCTCGGCGGCGGTCATCCCATTTAACCGAATCACTTTGGTGCGGCCGGTAGCCCCGGTTAAAAGCTCCACCTCAGAACGGGGTATCCCGAAATAGTCGGCCAGAAAGCGCTGCAACGCGGCATTGGCTTCACCGTCCACCGGCGGAGCGGTCAGCCGGACCTTCAGCGCGTCTTCCAGCCAGCCGACCACTTGATTTTTGGAGGCCCGGGGCTGGACGCGAATCTTAAGCTGTACACCTTCGGCGGTTTCCTTTAACTTTTCCAAGAGAAAGACCTCATTTGATCAGATTCAAAGCAATTTATAATTGGATTATAGTTTTGATTGTAGCTTGGTATAATTCATTATTCCGGATGTTCAGGACAGATGACTACAGAATAATTTCTTTTACAGATAACCGGACATATGAACAGCCTAATTTCTTATCCGGAATTTACATGGCTGCTGCCGCTGGTGCTGCCGGCTTTGACTCTTTAGCACTGATCGGCAGATTCTCCACCATATCCATTTGCACCTTCAGATAGGCTTTGAGCTGCGTTTTAAAACCGGCCAGCGACTGTCTTAATTCCGCCTGTTCGAATTCCAGGGCTTCCTTCTGCGCCGTGGCCTGCCGAATGATTTCCTCCGCTTCGGCCCGGGCTTCCCTAAGGAGCAGCTGCGCCTCCCGCGCGGCGTTTTCCTTCACTTCCTCCGCGGTTTTCTGCGCCATGACCAGGGTGTTGTTCAGGGTTTCTTCGAGATTGCGGTATTGCTTGATCTGGGCTTCTTTCTGCTGGAGTGCCTCCTCCAGATCCAGGTTTTTACGCAGACTGTGTTCGTAATCCCGGGCTAACTGATCGAGGAATTTGTCAACCTCGTCCTCATTATAACCCCGCATGGCCCGCCGAAATTCCTTGTTGTTGATATCTACCGGGGTCAACATCCTGATCAACTCCTCCCTATTCACTTCTCGACAACTGATAGTTACTGATACAATTTTATGAAAGATCAACTATTAAATTTAAATCACTAACTTACCTAAGTCCGGCCAATCCAGCGTCAACGCCAAGTTGTTGCGGACGGATCCCTGGTCTCTCTATCCCGACTTAGGGTCGGTTAAGCCCCCAGAGCACCCAGCGTATAGCCGGCCGGATGGATTTCCCACAGGGTTTCCCAGTCGGACTCAGCTACAGCAAATTCCTGCGGCTTTTGCATTGCCAGTTCCAGGTATTTGCGATAGAGGGTCACCACAGTCGCAACCGCGGCTGGGCTGTAATTCTGGGCTTCAATCCGCAGACTCGCGGGCTGCTGCCTGACTAACCAGGGCAGACTGGACAACAGACACAACTCGTATGGCAGCAAGACGTGGGTCCGGCAATACTGGTCCACCTTGACCGGATAAAGCTGTCCGCATTCATCCTTGAGCACCAGCCCCCCGCGGTGACAAGTATCGCTGCAGACGTCCCGGCTGCCGGCGCTCTGTTTAAGCACCGAAGGCAGGCAAAGCTCGAGCACCATGCCGGTTAAAACTCCGTGCACCATCACCTCGGTCGGCAGCTGGGTATTCTGCCGCAGCGCAGCCAGGTGATCCGCGCTCAATTCCAGGGAAACCGCGGCCTGCGTAAGGCCCATCCCGGCCGCCAGATTGGCGCCCAGGCTGTTCGTTATATTCAAAGAAAAATCTCCGTAGAGCGGCAGATCGGTCGTCTGACGCGCCAGCCACCAGGTGCCCCAGTTGCTGACCATGACCCCGTCTACGGCTATTTGCTCCAGTTCCTTAAACCACCGGCTGAGTTCGCCCATTTCCCGGCGTCTGGTGATGCGGGGGGTAAGCACGACTAGGCGCGCCCCGGCCGCCCGGGTTTCCGCCAGGGCCTGCTCCACTTCCCGGCGACCCCACCGCTCTGGATTGGCGGCCGTAACCTCTCCGCCCACGTAAATCAGGTCGGCTCCGGCAGCCAAAGCCTGGGATACGGCTAAACTTGAGCCAACGCGCACAGCCAGCTGCGGGTAAGGGTAAGGATTTGGGTTTGAGTTTTGGTTTAGGTTTAAATTCTTGTTTTGGTTCGCGTCAGTAAGGTCAGCCACGGCTGTTGTCATGCGGGCTGACTGGATGAGATCGACTGGTTCCGCCGAGATCCCTTCCTTTACCTGGCTGATGGCCGGCGGAATGACCGGACGAGTCGGAAAGGCAGGCTCCCTCTCCCCGGAAAAACCAAAATAAGCCGGGCCAACTTGCCCCAAAGCCTGTCCGGCCGTAAAATCCCGCACCCGGTGCTCCTGCATCGCGGCCCAGGCCGCTTCATCGGTCTGGTAGCTTTGCGGGTCTTCCCAGTAGCGGTCCACCGCATCCCGGTAAGCCTTGACCAGCGGAGCCAGGAAAGAGCCTTCGCGCATCCGGCCTTCGATCTTAAAGGAGCAGATCCCGGCTTGGATTAATTGCGGAATGAAAGGATACAAACATAAATCCTTGGTCGCCAAAACGTAGGAGCCCGCTTCCGCTGTCGGCTGACCGGTCTTAGGGTCCAAAGCCTGATAACGCCAGCGGCAGGGTTTCATACAGCGGCCGCGGTTACTGCTTTCCCCAAAAATAAGTGAGCTGGTCAAACACTGCCCGGTATGGGAGACACACACGTCCCCGTGGACAAAGTACTCCAGTTCCATTCCCGATTCCTGACCAAAGTGGTAGATCTCTTCCAGACTAAGGTCTTTCGAGAGAATCGCCCGTTCGAATCCCATTTCTTTATAGGCCAAAAGCCCTTCCAGGTTATGAATATTGGCCTGCACACTGGCATGGAGCGGCCGGGTCAGACCCAGGCGGCGGGCCAGGCTCACCACACTCAGATCCTGTACAATCAAAGCGTCCACCCGGATTTGTTCCAAAAATTCCAGATAGGCTTGTAATTCAGCCAAGTCGTCTTCAAAATAAACGTTGTTTAAGGTTACATAAAGTTTAACCCCTTTTTGGTGCGTAAACTCCACGGCCCGGCTTATCTCCGCATCGCTGAAGTTAAACTCCGAACGCCACATCCGCATATTCAACTTTTTGCCGCCCAGATAAACCGCATCCGCGCCGGCCGCCACTACGGCCTCCAGCACGTCCCACCGGCCGGCTGGGGCTAAAACTTCCGGTTTTACGGTTGCCATTGAACCGGGCTTTAAGCCGGTTTCCCTGTTAAGTGTCACAATGATAAACTCCCGTCTAAATTAAGATTAAGCTGCGTTGTTATAGATAAACGATGCTGACCAGCAGTTTAATGATCACGCTCCGGGCCAGCATCAGCGCCAGCAGGGCTACTAGGGGCGAAAAGTCAACCCCGGCCGTGGCGGGCATCAGCCGGCGAAAGGGTCGCAGGATCGGTTCCGTCACATCGTAGACTACTTTTATGAATGGATGATACGGGTCATGCCGGATAAAGGATAAGATACAACGGCCGATGATCAGCCAGTACAAAATCTGAAAAACCCAGTCGACTAAGGTAATTATTCCTCCCATAACTCCTCCTTATTTATTCCGCAGTTCCTGCGAACGGTTAGTAGCTGCCATTACCGCATTGATGAGAGTACCGCGCAGACCGCCCAGTTCCAGGGCGTGCAGTCCGGCAATCGTGGTGCCGCCTGGGGAGGTCACCTGGTCTTTTAAGACCCCAGGATGCAGTCCGGTTTCCAGCACCATCATGGCGGCGCCGGTCAGGGTCTGGGCGGCTAAGCCCAAAGCGGTCGCCCGCGGCAACCCGGCCCGGACTCCAGCGTCGGCCAAAGCTTCGATAATCACGTAACCGTAAGCCGGACCGCTGCCGCTAAGTCCCGTAACTGCGTCCATCTGCGCTTCCGGCACCGTAAATACGATTCCCACGGCCTCAAAAATAGAACGGGCCTGTACTTCGTGTACGGGATCGGCCAGCTGGCCTAGACAAATGGCCGTGGCTCCATAGCCAATCATAGCCGGGGTATTGGGCATCGCCCGAATAACCGGCAGATCAGGCGGCAGCAGAGTTTCCAGCTTGGCCAGCGGAATGCCGGCCGCAATGGAAATCACCAGAGGCCGGTTCGGCCCGTTTGCGGCTTCCGGCGCGGCCGCTTCTCTTGTTAAACCAGCCAAAGCGGATTCCAGGTTTTGCGGTTTTACCGCAATAACCACCACGTCGGAGGTATCAAATATCTGTTGGTTATTATCCCCGATTTGAATTGAAAATAAATCCCGAACCGCTGCTAACCGTTCGGGTTGAATATCACTGGCCATCAGGTCCTTCGGAGCGGAACCGGCCTTTAACAATCCGCGGATTAAAGCTTCGGCCATGGCCCCGGCCCCAATAAAACCAATTTTTAATTTCATTAATGCACGCAACCTTCCTGGTTATGTTTATTTCCGGCCTAAGCTCGCCCAAGGCAGAGGAGACTGCTCCCAGTTTGTATTCTTCATTTCACTGGTAATATCTACGTTATACGGGGCAAACAAAAAGACGCCCTCCCCGATTTTCTGCACCCTTCCGTCCAGCGCGTAACAGGTTCCGCTGATAAAATCCAGAATCCGCTGAGCCACCTCTTTATCGGTCGATTCCATGTTGATAATTACTTGCCGACGCGCTTTCAGGTGATCCGCGATCCCCTGCGAATCATCAAAACTGGTCGGCTCGGAAACTACTACCCTTAACTGTTTAGCGGTATGCAGGCTGAGCACGTTCCCTCTGGAGGAATTGGCCGGCTCTTCACTCCGGGCATTCCGCTCTTCCGTCATGGCTGGTTCATCCAGATAATCGTCCTCTTCATAATTCGGGCCCACAAAAATATCCATCACCTTATCCATTATTTTACCCACGCTTAATCCCCCTTTAATCTTTAATCATTGAACATAAACCTATGAATCTTTAATCAACATCAACCCATGAATATTTAACGTTTGCCAAAAATACCGGTACCAATGCGCACCAGGTTTGCCCCTTCTTCAATCGCTGCCTCAAAATCATCCGTCATGCCCATGGATAAATAACGCATTTCCACCTGGGCGATTTCCGCTTGGGCGACCTGCTCAAATAGCTGCCGCAGTTCGCGGAAAACCATTCTCGCCGCCTGAAGATCTCCCTGCGGCGCAATCGTCATCAGACCTTTAACCGCTAAACCTTCCAAAGAAGCTATTTGCTCCAGAAAGGGTATGACCTCCGCTGGTTTAAGACCCTGCTTGGAAGGTTCGCCCGAGATGTTTACCTGTACCAGCACGTTTACCCGCGTCCCCGCGGCTCGGGCTTGTTTGTCGATTTCCGCGGCTAACGCGTACCGATCCAGGGAATGGATCAGGTCTACCTTACCGATTATGGGTTTCACCTTGTTCGTCTGCAGCCGGCCCACCAGGTGCCAGACTGCCGGGCCTTGCACCACCGGGTATTTGGCCAGTAGTTCCTGGACCCGGTTTTCCCCCAAAATGCCGATTCCCGCCTGGATGGCTTCGGCTATGCGTTCCGGGGAAACAAATTTGGATACCGCCACAATTTCGACTTCCCCCGGGTCGCGGCGGGAACGCCGGGCGGCCTGGGCTACCCGTTCCCGTATCCGGACGACTCCGTCTGCAATCTTAATCGAATTGTTCATTAAAGAATCATCCATTAACGTATTATCTATTATCGTATTTTCCATATTCATGGCCTTTGTTTGGCTTACTGTAATCGCACCCCTTCTTTAATCAGGCCGGGATTGGTGACTACAACGTCTCCTTCCTCCAAACCCTTTACCACAATCTGGGTCTTAGTTTCTCCCACCAGCTCCACACTGCTCCATCTGGTCCAGCCTTTGCGGAGCAGATACAGGCCGGGTACGTCTTCCCGAACTACCAGCGCCTCCCGGGGAACGATAAAACCTTTCCATTGATTGACGATCAGCGTAGCCGGTGTTCGGCGCAGATGAATCAAATCTTCCCTGAAGCCATCCAGCTGCACCGCCATCCTGATTTTTTCCGCGTCTTTCTGGATAGAGACCACATTTACGGCTTGCGGGTCTTTGTCCAGCAGCTTGATCCACAATATTTGTCCGGCCTCCACGGCCTCTAGGCCGGGAGTATCGGCAACGGCTTTTTTACTAAATTCCAAACCCAGCATGGGATTGGCCAAATTGTCCAAGATTCGGGCCAGGGGACGGCCGGCTTCCACCCACTCTCCCATTGGTACGGTTTGCCCGGGATTTTTTTGCGGCAGCTGGGCTAAGTTGAGTTGTTCCCAGCTGTCCCGGGTCATCAAACCCTCGTTGCCGTCGATATGAAAACAGACTAAACCAGTACTTTGCGCTAGGAGAGGCACCCCCCGGTCCGCGACGGAAACCGCGGAACTGGTCAGTCTTCCAATAATTTCGCCCTTACGAACCCGCTGGCCTTCCTCCACGTTCGGCATAAAAATCCCCGCGGCATTAGCGGTGATTAAATTTTCACTGCCGATCAGGACCAGGGCTTCGGTGTCCGCGGCATTTTGCAGTACGCCGGAGTTCACGGTGACGGTTTCCGCCATATTTCTGATTACTAAGGCTTTTCCCCACCGAAACAGCCCCCATAAGAGGAGCATAGCTATCCCTAAAACTAGAATCAGCACAAGACCCTGCCAAAATTTCCGGCGCAGGGCCACCCTTCGTTGTCTGATCCGAGGAGAAGAATAGGCCATGTTGTCTATCACTCCTGATATAAATCTTACCCCGCTGCTATAAGCGTGTCAATCACGGGTCAAAGCGATCAGCGCTCCCATGCGGCCGGTAGATCTCCCCTCCGCTCCTCGATATGAAAAAAAGTCCGCTGGCTGGCAGCGCGTACATAAACCGGCCTTCCAGATCCGCCCCGGTTTAACTCCGCTGGCCAATAATAACTGCCGATTGGCTTCTCCTAAGTCCAAATATGAATATTCTACATTATTAGACCATTTTTGGCACTCTTTGGTTCCATCCGTTGCTGTTTTGACGAATATTTTTTTTCTGGGATAAGCTGCCGCAAATTCTTGTCTAAGGGTCAGGTCAACCTGATAACAGCAGGGGCCAATGCACGGGCCGATCCCGACCAGACAGTCGGACGGCTGAGTGCCAAAAGCCTGCTGCATCCGCTGCAGCGTTTTCTCCGCAATCTTAAGCAGAGTGCCTTTCCAGCCCGCATGCGCCAAACCAATGGCCGGCCGCGCCGGATCCAGGATAAAAATAGGTACGCAGTCAGCGTAAAAAGTACAGAGCGTAACGCCTGGTTCTTGGGTAACCAGCGCATCCGCCCCGGGAATTGCGGTGATTAAATCCGATGCTCCTAAACCTTGCTCTTTTTGACCAACCACCGCGACCTGGTCACCGTGCACCTGTGCCGGCACCACGATTTTCGCGGAGTCAGCCCCAATAGCCGCGGCCAGCCGCTGCCGGTTGGCTAAAACCGCCGGCGACACATCCCCGACATGCAAACCCAGATTCAAACTGGCATAAGGGGACTTGCTTGTCCCGCCGCTTCGGCCGCTGAACGCATGTCGGACCAAGCCGGTCTGCTCCAGAGCCTCCAAAACTAAATAATTCAGACCGTCCTGCTGCCGCCAGGACCAGCCTTCGCCGGGTTGTGCCCGCATAAGCTTCCTCCATTTATAAATTATAAAATTTGCTGATACTCTGCATTGTAGACCCTCAAATACTATTCGGTTTTTAACCTTCGTTTTCCTGCCCTTGCCTTTTTTACCCAAAGATTAATCCCGACAGATTAACCACGCGCTTAACCGTCAAATCCTTAGATAGCCGGCAAATAATAAACCGGGGCTTCTTTTACCCCGGTTAACCCTGGCCGTCTGAAATTCTGCAAGCGTCAAACCTTTTTTGACCTTCAAAGCACCAACTATGGCTCCTTCTTGTTACTTTGGCGTATAAATTATCATTATCGTTCCGCAAAGGGGTATCCGCCATCGCTTATTCCAGGGGCGGCAAATCTGATTAATCGCATCTCCCTCGGGGATCGAGTTCATCCCCGTTTTGGTGCCGGACCTCGGTAAAAGATGGCAGGTCTACCAGAATTACGTCAACTCCGACTTTCAAAATTTTGTCCCAGGGGATTTCCACATCATCATTGCGGCCAAAGAAACCTAGAACTTTGGCCGACGTAGGAAGCAGAATCGACTTGATCCGTCCCACTTCAAAATCTAATTCAAAATCCTTAATCATTCCCAGACGCCGGCCATCTACCACATTCACCACGTCGCGCATCCGTAAATCTGAAACCCGGACCATCTGTCGTTCACCTCCCGACTTCCTTATACTAAATATATGAGCAAGTCAGGATTTATACATCTAAAATATTGGTTTTTTATTCGGGTAAAATATAGATCTATTAATCTATTAAAACAAAGTATAGATATTTTATTCGGACAAGATGTTTAGCACTCGAAAACGGATTTCCGGCTGAAAATTAAAAACCGGTTCCGCATCCGATTCGGCTGGTTCGTCTGGTTTAGCTGGGTCTTCGCTTTTCGGCGCCAGAACCGGACTGCTTAACTCCGAGTCTTCATCCCACTGCGGATTGACCAAAGCTGGCCCGCCGCCGGTACAGTCGACAAAACAAAGCGGAGGATACAGCACACACCACCAGTTTTGCCCGGCCCCCTGCCCGATTAATACCCGCAGCGCGGTATAGGTTCCGCTGGGCAAAACTACATCGCCGTAACTTTTCGCTGGGAAAGCAAACTGCCCAAACTGAGCCTGCAGCGGATAGTCGCCGCCTTTTTGCCGCAGCGTGTCCCGTGCCGCGCTCTCGATCTGCGGTAAATTTTCGGCAACTAAGTGCCGGGCCTGTTCCACACTGGTCGCTTGACTGAGGACTGGCTCTAATTCGGCGAGAATTCGGTTCCGCACCTGCATTTTAAGCGCTTGGTCCGCTGGCGTATCGCTGTTGGCCACCACGTGAAAACGGATCAAATTTTTGTAGGCAAAGGCCGGAGCAACTTCCGGCGCCGGCGGCAAGAGCGGCCAACTCCCAAGACCGAGACCGAAACCCAGACCCAGGATTAAGCCAATCCCAGCCAAAATTAGCCTTAATCGTTTTATTTTATCGAGCAAACCATTGCTCCCTCCAGCTTTAAACATATTTTCGCATATGGTTTAGAGCGGCTTTCTCCAAACGGGATACCTGCGCCTGAGAAATCCCAATCTCTTCCGCCACCTCCATCTGGGTCCGGCCGCCGAAAAAGCGCAGATTTAAAATCAGCTTCTCGCGGTCACTGAGCTTCCGCAAAGCTTCCTGAATCGTGATATCTTCCAGCCAGTGCGCGTCGTGGTTCTTCTCATCACTGATTTGATCCATTACGTAAATCGGGTCCCCGCCATCGTGATAGATCGGGTCAAACAACGAGATCGGTTCCTGGATGGCATCTAAGGCAAAGACTACATCTTCCCGGGGCAGTTCTAATTCCTGCGCGATTTCACTGATCGAAGGTTCCCGGGAATTTCTGTTGACTAAGGCATCCCGAACCTGCAGCGCTTTGTAGGCTATATCCCGCAGAGAACGGCTGACCCTAATCGGGTTGTTGTCCCGCAGATAACGCCGAATTTCCCCGATGATCATGGGCACGGCATAAGTAGAAAACTTAACGTTCTGACCGAGATCGAAATTATCAATAGCTTTGATCAGCCCGATACAACCTACTTGAAACAAATCGTCGACGTTTTCGCCCCGGCTGGTAAAACGCTGAATAACACTGAGGACCAAACGGAGATTGCCATTTACCAGTTGGTCTCTGGCCTCCCGATCCCCATTTTGCACCTCTTTGAATAATTCCCGCATCCGGCTGTTGGTGAGCACCGGCAGTTTTGCTGTATTTACCCCGCATATTTCTACCTTGTTGATTATGGTCATCCACAAACCCCCTTGGCTGCTTCGATTATTCCAGTCTCATCTGTGGTTACCGTTTATTTGGTTTTTAGGGCGTTTCGATCAATCATTATCTCTAAGGGTTTAGATCAATTATCCCCTGTCCGGTTCGCTTTTATTCCAGCCAATAAAAAAGCGAGGAACTTAGGTCCTCGCGGTTCAACCCCTTTTCCGGGCGTTTATTCAGAATTTATTCAGCGTTTATCCAGCCTTATTCGATGTTTACTTAACATTTATTCCATCCGATAGATTTCTTTGCGCAGCCTTTTAATAATGCGCTTTTCCAGGCGGGAGATATACGATTGCGAAATCCCCAAAAGGTCCGCCACCTCTTTTTGGGTTTTTTCTTCACCGCCCTGGAGGCCGAATCTAAGCTCCATGATCCGCTTTTCGCGGGGATTCAGTTTAAGCAGGGCTGCCTGCAGCAGTTTGCGGTCTACCTCATCTTCCAGAGCCTTGTAAATGACGTCGTTCTCCGTACCTAAAACATCGGAGAGCAGCAGTTCATTCCCATCCCAATCCACATTCAGCGGTTCATCAAAAGAGACTTCGGACCGGCTCCGGTTATTCCGGCGCAGGTGCATTAAGATTTCATTCTCAATGCAGCGGGAAGCGTAGGTAGCCAGTTTAATCCGCTTCGTAACATCAAAGGTATTGACCGCTTTAATTAAACCAATGCTGCCAATCGACACCAGGTCTTCAATCCCCACCCCGGTGTTTTCAAATTTACGGGCAATATAAACTACCAAGCGGAGATTCCGCTCAATCAGCACACTTTTTACCGCATTGTCACCGGTTTCCAGCCGGGTGAGCAGGAAAATCTCCTCATCGGAACTTAAGGGCGGCGGTAAGGCTTCACTGCTGCCGACGTAGTGAACCTCAGTCGAATAACCGAATCGCTGCCATAAGCGCAGCATTTTCAGCCTTACTATCCAGCGCAGCTTAAGCCACCAAATCCCCCGCCTGGCCCAATCAGAATTAGAATGCCTGTTTTGGCTCTCCGCCATTGCGCAGCCCTCCCTGATAAATTAGGTTACTAACCGATGGCAACTGCTGACTCTAAAAGATCCGGGTGTAACAAGGCCCGATAAGAACCTTGGGGGCAAAGGGGTTTATTGTAGATGCCCACTACCACGTTCTGGGTAACCACTTTCCGATCTTCCACCTGAACACTGACCTCATCCGGCCGCAAGCCCAGCAGCATCCCGTGGTGCTTGCCGATGGAAGAAAACGGAATCAGGCGAAAACGGCTGGACCACATAGATTTAGAAAGTTCTTCCGCCATGCTCTTTAAGTCTAATTCGGGGGAACGCTGGAATACCTCTTTCAAATCCGACGGCAAAAAAGCTTCAACCGCGGCGTATTCGGCAATCACCACCGGGGCTTGGGTCAGGGGATCTTTCAGCTGATTGCCGGTATCCAGCAGGGCGGGGATGGTTAAGGTTTGTCCTTCAATGCTGATGGTCAGGGGTACCCGGAAAAAGGCTTTATTTATCGTTCGCCGGATCAAAGCCGCTCCCCATTTTCCCAAAATAACGGCTACTGCGATGCCGGCCAACAGCCAGGTTACCGGCACCTCGGCCAGACCCCGCACCATGCGCGTCACCGTCATAAAGAGCTCCGGGTTACTGGAGAGGAGGTACAGGC
>CAZKWP010000012.1:0-3024 GCA_964556555.1 uncultured Syntrophomonadaceae bacterium | reverse complement strand
GCTGCCGAGAATGGCCCCCCCCATACAAAAGGCGATCAAATAAAAATAACCGCAAGCCCTGAGAAACTTGCTCAAGGTGAGCGGAGCAAAAGCTACCCCAATAATGATAAAGGATAAGAGCAGCCGAAAAACGAGACCGTAGAGGAAAGTCAGACCCGGGATCAGCAGAGCAATGCAGTATGTCGCGCCGATTAAGGCCCCGGCGAGCAAACGCCTGCGGCTGGCCGCCAGCTGGCCAAAACGGGCCGTAGCCCAGAGGATCGCATAGTCCATCAGCAAATTGATCAGAAATACCACATCCAGATAAACATAAGTCTGACCCATGCTCTCCCCCCTTCCAAGGATTACATCCGTATCTTTATTATGTATATGAAAGTTTTTCCACCGCTAGTACCGGCTTTTCCCACTGCTAGTACCCACTCTGAATCATTTCTAATTATACCCCTAATCGTTTGACATATTTTGTAACTTCACGCCAGGAAAAAAAGAAAAGAACGGGAGGATTCCCCGTTCTTTCGATAAAATCGGAAATGCTGTTTTTCGTTATATCCCTTAATTCAGGTTTAAAGCAGGTAATCTAATCCCGATTTAACCGGGAAATGATTTATTTTCTCCGTAAAAAGGCGGGAATATCCAGATCATTTGTGGCAAAGGGCCGAATCTCCAGTTCCCTGACCGCTTCCCGTTCTTTGCCCCGCGTGATGACCGGAGCATCAAATCCGGTCGCAATTACGGTAACCCTTACCTCATCACTGATACGCGGGTCAATGACCGCTCCAAAGATTATATTGGCTTCGGGGTCTGCAGCTTGAGCGATCACCTCGGCCGCTTCGTTTACTTCGTATAAGCTCAGGTCGGGTCCGCCGGTAATATTTAGGAGTACCCCCCTCGCCCCTTCAATCGAGGTTTCCAGCAGGGGACTGGAGATGGCGGCCCGGGCTGCTTCCATCGCCCGGGCTTCCCCGGAACCGCTGCCGATTCCCATGAGGGCGGAACCGGTTTCAGTCATAATCGTCTTGACATCGGCAAAATCGAGATTAATTAACCCGGGAACCGCAATCAAATCAGAAATGCCCTGCACGCCCTGCCTGAGTACATCGTCGGCAATACGGAAAGCATCGGAAATGGAGGTGCTGCGATCCACCACCTGCAGCAAACGGTCGTTAGGAATCGTAATCAAGGTATCCACCTTGCTTTTTAGCTCCTGAATCCCTTTTTCCGCCTGGTTGGCCCGCTTCTTCCCCTCAAAAACAAAGGGACGCGTAACTACGCCAACGGTTAAGGCACCTAATTCTTTGGCTACCGCAGCAATGATCGGGGCTCCCCCGGTACCGGTGCCGCCGCCCATGCCGGCGGTGACGAAAACCATATCCGCGCCGCGCAAAGCCTGCATCAGTTCGTCCCGGCTCTCTTCCGCAGCCTTTTGGCCCACTTCGGGATTAGCTCCCGCGCCTAAGCCTTTCGTCAGCTTGTTTCCTACCTGAATCCGATTATCAGCCTGGGAGAGTCCCAGGGCCTGGGAGTCCGTATTAACGGCAATAAACTCGACACCTTTAAGCCCGGCGCCAATCATCCGGTTAACCGCATTGTTTCCCCCGCCGCCGACACCAATAACCTTGATATTTGCTAAAGGAACCAAATCATTTTCAAAATCTAACACCCTATGCCCCTCCTCTAATTCAGCCGCTCAATCATGCCATTTCTTTCCACCAAGATCGAATCCTGCCCCAAATGCCCCCCAGTAAAGGATCTCCTTCCGTTACCATACCTTCCCGAAAATTTCTCGCTGCCTGAAGCACCAAGCCTACCGAGGTTGAATACTGCGGATCGTTAACCACATCCGCTAGACCGCCCACCCCGGCCGGATAACCGATCCGCACTGGTATTTGTAATTCTTCCTGGGCCAGTTCCTGCATCCCCTCAATTAACGATGTACCGCCGGTAAGGATGCAGCCTCCTAAAATTGTACCCTGGTATCCAGATCGGGAAACCTCGTCTCTAATCATGGCAAATATTTCTTGGACCCTTGGTTTAATAATACTGGCCACATTTTTGCGGGATATCCGATTTACCTCCCGGCCTCCCACAGTTGCAACCGCAATGGTTTGGTGATCTGGAGCCAACTCGGCTAAAACACAGCCGTTTTCCCGTTTAACTCTTTCTGCTTCATTTAAGGTGGTTCGAATGCCAACCGCTAAATCACTGGTTACGTGATCACCGCCAATCGGCAATCCGGCTGTGTACCAGATACTCCCTCCATGGTATAAGACAATATCCGTGGTACCGCCGCCGATATCGATCAAGAGCGATCCCAGTTCTCTTTCCCGGGGAAGCAAAGACGCTTCCGCTGCGGCCAAGGGACTTACCATTAAATCGTAAAGTTTTAACTGATTGCGCTGAATACATTTGACAATATTTTGCAGATAGGTGTTTGAGGCGGATATAATATGGGCTTCAACTTCTAATCGCGCCCCAATCATTCCCACAGGATTTCGGATGCCGTCATAACCGTCTACCACGTACTGGCGCGGTAAAACATGCAAAATCTTCCGCTCCGGCGGCACCAAGACCATCCGGGCATTCTGCAGTACCCGCTGCACATCTTCCGGGTTAATCTCCCGGTCGTTTCCGGTAACCGCGACCACGCCCCGGTTGTTCAAGGAACTGATGTTGGCACCGCTGATCCCGGCGTACACGCCGGTTATCTCAAAGCCAGTCATCCGTTCCGCTTTTTCAATGGCCAGATCGATTGACCGGACGATCTCGTCAATATTTACAATAGCGCCTTTACGCAATCCATTGGAGGGGGCCTCCCCAAAACCAATGATGTCTACTTTCCCATCAGAGGCCACTTCTCCAGCCAGGGCCACCACCTTGGTTGTGCCAATATCTAAACCAACAACGACATTTCGTCGGGCCATGGCGCACCTCCGACCAGTTATATTGCGTAAATTATTTCCACATCAACCCTTAATTACCTCTTTTTTATTCAGATTTACTTATTTATTTTTTCAGCAAATATCT
>CAZKWP010000011.1:0-29880 GCA_964556555.1 uncultured Syntrophomonadaceae bacterium | reverse complement strand
TGCCGGATTCAGCGCACGGTACCAATCCCGCTTCGGCCCATGTCTTAGGCTTTGAGGTCGTAGAAGTTAAATCAAACCCGCGCGGTCTGGTGGATTTGGCGGATCTGCGCTCCAAAATGACCGATGAAGTAGCGGGTTTAATGCTGACCAATCCAAACACCCTGGGCTTATTTGAAGAAGAGATCCAAGAAATCGCGGCCACCGTCCATGCGGCCGGCGGTCTGCTCTATTACGATGGCGCCAACCTAAACGGTATCATGGGCGTGGCCCGGCCGGGAGATATGGGTTTTGATGTAATCCACGTCAATCTGCATAAAACTTTTGGGACACCGCACGGCGGCGGCGGCCCGGGCTCTGGTCCGGTAGGCGCCAAGGCAAAGCTGCTGGACTTTTTGCCCAAACCGATTGCCATCAAGCAGGGCAGGGAATATCGCTTTGATTACGACCGGCCGCAAGCAGTCGGTAAGGTTAAGAATTTTTACGGCAACTTTGGCGTAATTGTCAAAGCCTACGCTTACATCAAAGCACTCGGCGCGGCCGGGCTGAAAGAAGCCTGTCAGCACGCGGTCCTAAACGCCAACTACCTGCGGCATCAGCTGCGGGAAGACTATCAGATTCCCCTGGATCGACTGTGCAAACACGAATTCATTATTAATTCCAAGAAGCAGGCGGAATACGGGGTTACCACCATGGATATCGCCAAGCGCCTGATCGATTACGGCTATCATCCGCCCACGGTCTACTTCCCTTTGATTGTAAGCGAAGCGATGATGATCGAACCTACGGAAACCGAGGCAAAGGCACGGTTGGATGAGTTTGTGGAAACTATGAGGACGATTGCCCGGGAAGCGGCAGAACAACCCGCTCTGGTGACCGAGGCTCCCCGTAACGCCGTTATCCGGCGAGTCGATGAAGTAACCGCGGCCCGCAAACCGGTGGTTAAGTGGGAGGCCCCGGAATGAAAGACCTGATTATAATTGGCGGAGGCCCGGGCGGATACGTGGCCGCGATTCGAGCGCGGCAACTGGGCCTGACCGTCACCATCGTGGAAAAAGACCGCTTCGGGGGAACCTGTTTGAATCGGGGCTGTATCCCGACCAAGGCCTACTACCGCAATGCCCTGGCCATGCAAAACCTCCGGGCGAGTGCCGAGTTTAACCTGCAGGTAGGCGATATCGTCTTTGATATGCCGGGGGCCCGGCAACGCAAGGACCGAATCGTCAGCGGTTTAGTAGCCGGAGTGGAAAAACTGCTGCAGGTGAATGGCGTGGAACGAATCAAAGGGACCGCCACCCTGCTGGACAAAAACACCGTGCTGGTCAATGGTGAGAAACTGCAGGGACGAAATCTGCTGCTCGCCACCGGTTCCCTCCCGGCCGCGCTGCCAATCGCCGGCAGTGATTTGCCGGGTGTAATAAACAGCGATCAGCTGTTGGAAATCGAACAGGTGCCAAAGCGTTTGGCCATTATCGGCGGGGGAGTAATCGGCCTGGAGTTTGCGACCATTTTTCAGACCTTGGGCAGTCAGGTTACGGTTATTGAATACCTGCCTGAACTCCTGAGTTCCCTGGACGCGGAGTTAGGGAAGCGGCTGCGGGTCTTTCTGAAAAAACAAAAGATCCAGGTCCACACTTCCACCCGGGTAGAAAGTATCGAGCTGGACGAACCGGATAACAAAACCTTAAAAATAAAGGCTAAAGGCAAGAAGGACGCGCTTGAGGTGGCGGCGGATCTCATTTTAGTCGCAGCTGGCCGCAAGCCCTGCACCGACGGACTTAATTTGGATTCCCTGGGCATTGCTCAGGACCGCGCCGGTTTTATCCAGGCTGACTCGAATTTCGCCACGAGTGTCGCCGGCATCTATGCCATAGGGGATGTTATCGGGGGAACGATGCTGGCGCACGTGGCCTCCGCAGAAGGGATCGCGGCGGTTGAAAAAATAGCGGGTCTGGCCGAAGTGGCGGAGCTGAATTATCAGGCGGTTCCCGCTTGTGTGTTTACCCTGCCGGAAATTGCCAGCGTCGGTCTGAGTGAAGAAGAGGCCAAATTTAAAGGGATTAATTACCGGGTGGGCAAGTTTCAATTTGCGGCCAACGGCAAAGCCCTTACTTTGGGCGAAGCCGAGGGAATGGTAAAAGTCCTGGCAGACGAGGATGACGTGATTATCGGAATGCATATCATCGGCCCCCAGGCCAGTGATCTGATTATGGAAGGGACGATCGCAGTCAAAAAACGCCTGCGGGTGCCAGAACTAGCTGAGGTCATTCACCCTCACCCCACCCTGGCCGAGGCGATTTTGGAAGCGGTCCTGGATATTCAAGGCCAAGCTCTGCATCTAACCCCGCGACGCAGCGCTTAAAAATTAAAATAAGCTTAAATTAACGCGGGTCTGTTATTCTTCGGACGGGTTTTTATTTCTTCGGAGGTAGTTTTTTCAATGCAACAAATAATCAATCCCTCGGCTGACCCCTATTTTAATATGGCCCTGGAAGAGTACTGCATTATGCACCTGCCGGCTCAGGCTGATTATTTTATGCTCTGGCAGAACCGACCAGCGGTGATTGTCGGCCGAAACCAAAATACCCTGGAAGAAGTAAATACCAAGTACCTGGAAGAACGGGGCATCGCCGCAGTGCGTCGTCTGTCTGGGGGAGGGGCGGTCTTTCATGATCCCGGTAATCTAAACTTTACTTTTGTGGTTGAGGAGAACCAGGACTTCAATAATTTCGAAAAATTTACCCGTCCCGTAATCCGGGCGCTGCAAAGGATTGGTGTCACGGCGGAAAATAACGGAAGAAACGATATTACGATCACCGGCAAAAAATTCTCGGGCAATGCCCAATTTAAGCATAAAAATCGGCTTTTGCACCACGGAACCATCTTGTTTGCCACGGATATTGAGCAGATGGTCCAGGCCTTAAACCCCAGTCCGGAGAAGATTTCATCGAAAGGCATCAAATCGGTGCGCAGCCGGGTTACGAATGTCACCGACCACCTGCCCTCTGCCTTAACCATTGAGGAGTTTAAGCAAATCCTGACGGAAGAAGTATTCTGGGCGGAGTCAAACCCTCAAGTCTACCGGCTGAGTGCTGCTGACTGCCAATTAATAAACGAATTAAGAGACCAAAAATATGCGCGCTGGGAGTGGAATTACGGAGCTTCGCCCCCTTACAACCTGAGACAGGTTGGATCTTTCTGCTGGGGCAATCTGGATATTCGTCTGGAAGTTAAACGCGGGTTCATCCGCGGCTGCCGTATCTTTGGCGATTTCTTCAGCCCCACAGAGATCAGCGAACTAGAAAGCAAGCTGCTGGGCACTCCTTTTAACACTGCTGGACTCCGGCAGCGTTTAAACGAAATTGACCTGCGTCAGTTTTTCCCCCAAAGTAATCCTGAAGAATTTTTAAGCGTATTGACTCAAAGATAAAGGGGTTGAACTGGGTTGAACGCATTACGCTTACAGCAGCTTCGCGGCCGCACTTATGCGGTTGAAAAGATCCTTTCTGAAGAGATCAAGCCCGGGACGAAAACTGAGGCAGCCCCGACTTACGCAGCCGGAATCGGCCTGTATTTATTTGCAGACCGACAGTGTCTGCTGATTGACAGTGGGGCCAACTCCACCGAGGCTCAAGCGCTGCTGCGAATCCTCGCCGCAAAGGGCTGGACCATCTGCGGCATCTTTAACACCCACGCCCATCCCGACCACTGCGGGGGAAACCACTTCCTGCAAAAAACCAGCGGCTGCCGCATCTACGCCTCAGCAATTGAAGCCGCTTTCCTGCAGCAGCCCCTGTTAAATCCTTATGTCCTTTATGGAGCTTATCCCTTAAAACTGTTACAGAATAAATTAAACCTGGCTTTGGCTTCCCCAGTGAGCGATATCCTGAACCCGGATACTGGTTTTATTACCATCAACGGGGAAGATTTCGAAATTCTCAATTTGGGAGGGCACACCTTGGGGCACTTAGGCCTTAGGACCCCGGACAACGTGGTTTTTGCGGGGGACAGCCTGATCCCGCCAGAGATTCTGCACGCCAACCCATTTCTCTACCTGGCTGATCCCGACCAACAGCTTAAAACGCTCGCCAAATTAAAAACGGATAAGACCTCCCCGATTTACCTTTCTCACGGGGGCTTATCCGATCAAGTTTCCGCCTTGGTCAGCATCAACCAGGATATGTTGTTTCTCCTTATGGATCTTATAAAACAAATCATCCGGTTTCCCCGCAGCCGGGAAACGATTATTCAGGAAGTTATCTCCCGGCAGGGTTTGCTGGTTAACCGTCAGCACTACTTCCGCCTAGCTGCCGGCGTTTCAGCCCTTCTGGCATACCTCTGTAACGAAAAACAGGCTGCCGTAACTGTGCAGGACAATTGTCTAAAGTACTGTGTTAAAAGCAGATAAAAGACATCAGCAAGACTGTTAGCGCTTTGGAGCAAACATCTATTTTTAATAAAATAATTGGGTTGTATATAATATTTGCCCTTCCGGCTCAGCCGGCCAGACCTCCCCAGTCTGGGCCTCCCCGTGTTGCCTTAGAAAAATGTAATGTCTATCTAGACTTCTTTCTTTATCTCTTTAACGCTGCCGATATCGAGACTCAAATCCAGGGCTTTGACCGAATGGGTCAGCGCTCCCACTGAAATCAGATCCACCCCGGTTGCGGCTATTTCCGTCACCGTTGCTTCGGTTACTCCACCGGAGGCTTCCAGCAGTGCCCGGCCACCGGTCAGGGCTACCGCTTGCCGCAACAAATCCGGACTCATATTGTCCAGCATAATAACCTCCGCTTTTGCCGCCAGTGCCTCCTCCAGCTGAGCCAGACTTTCGACTTCCACTTCAATTTTCAGGGTGTGCGGAATCTGCCCGCGCACGCGCTCCACCGCGGCTTTTATTCCCCCGGCTATTTTTATATGGTTATCCTTAATCAAGACCGCGTCATAAAGACCAAAACGGTGATTTTTCCCGCCGCCCATCCGGACCGCGTATTTTTCCAGAGTCCGCAGTCCGGGGGTAGTCTTGCGGGTATCCACGATAACTGCGGAATAACCTTTTATTTTTTCCGCATATCGCTGCGTCTGCGTGGCAATCCCGGACAGACGCTGCAGGAAGTTGAGCGCCACCCTCTCGCCGCTTAAAATCGTACGGGCAAAGCCAGATATCTCAGCAATCAGCTCTCCGGGCTTAAGCGTCTGACCGTCTCTTTTAAAAGCAGTAAAGGTAACCTGCGGGTCTAAATACGTAAAAACCCGGCGGGCTACCTCAATTCCGGCTAATACTCCGTTATCCTTGCTCTGAATCAAACCGCGAGCCAAGCAGTCGGCCGGCACAATCCGGTCCGTCGTAATATCCCCAAACCCTAAGTCCTCCCGTAAGGCCCGCTCCACAACTTCGGCAAGCAACAGATCATTTATTTCCTTCATTTTAAGCAATAACTCCTTATAAGGACGGCGTTAGTTTAGTCGGTTAATCAAGAATAATTTATAATAGAAATTATTAAAGCAGGTATTAATAAGATATTATGCCAAAAAAAGCTTACTTTTTAAGCCGCACCGGCTGCTGCATTACTATATGCCTTTTCCCAACGGATTCGGTTCGGGGGAAATCCCTGCGAAAATGGGCTCCCCGGCTCTCCTGCCGCAGCCAGGCCGCTGTAGCAACCAAACGTCCTAAGAGCAATAGATTGGCGGCTTCCACTTGCTCCACCCGCTCAAATCGCTCGGGAATTTTGTTCTCTTTGGTCTCCAGCCAATTAATGGCGGCAATCAGCCCTTCAGCCTCCCGGACTAAGCCGACCTGGTCCCACATGATTTTTTGGATGTGCTGGATCGTTTCGGTTGGCCCTGGTCCATCCTTTCCTTCCAAGGGCATAAGCAGCGGTAACGGATCAAGCGGGTAAAATTCCTGGAAACCGGCTTGGGGAGTCCAGGTCTCAACCTGATTTATCCCGACATCTTCAAAATCGGTAAAAGAAGCAATCTGCTCTTTGGTCCAAAAGGGGGTGGTCAGCCAATCTTCCCGGCAGTACCGGACAATCCGGTCCCCAAAAACCAGACCGTCCAGCAAGGAATTACTGGCCAGCCGGTTCGCCCCATGTACCCCATTACAGGCCACTTCCCCGCAGGCATAAAAACCGGGCAGGTTCGTCCGGCCAAAACTGTCGGTTTTGATTCCCCCCATGGTATAGTGGGCAGCCGGGGCAATAGGGATCGGTTGATTGCCTATGTCCAGGCCGTATTGCAAACAGGTTCGGGTGATGCTGGGAAACCGGCGTCGGACCCAGTCCGCGCCTAAATGGGTCGCATCTAAATACACTGGTCCTTCTTGCAGTTCCTGCCAAATCGCCCTGGCCACTACGTCCCGCGGGGCTAAATCCCCTTGGGGATGATAGCGGGGCATAAACCGCTCTCCCTGCGAATTGATTAAGCAGCCGCCTTCCCCCCGGACCGCTTCGGAAATCAAAAATCTCGGGGCCCCGGGCAGGGATAGCGCGGTTGGATGAAATTGCACGAATTCCAGATCCATCAGCTGACAACCCGCCCGGTAAGCGGCAGCGACTCCGTCTCCGGTAGCGATCGCCGGATTGGTCGTATTTTGATACAACCGCCCGGCCCCGCCCGTAGCAAAAACCACAATCCGAGCCAGGTAGATAAGTATGCTGCCGCTGGGACGCTCCATCGTCAGGACCCCGATACAGCGACCTTCCCGATTGGTTAAGATATCTAGGACAATGCTGTTTTCAAAAACGGAAATTTTCGAAGTCCCTTTACACTGACGGACCAAAGCCCGCTGGATCTCACTGCCGGTAGCGTCACTGGCGTGAATAATCCGGGCGTGACTGTGGGCTGCTTCCCGGGTAAAAACAATATTCCCTTCAACCTTGTCAAAGTCGGCGCCCATCCGGATCAGTTCCCCTACCCGTGCGGGTCCTTCATTCACCAGGATCTCCACCACGGATTCATCACAGAGCCCGGCCCCGGCTGTAAGCGTATCCTCCCAATGCAGCTGGGGTGAATCCCGTTCATCCAGGGCTACGGCAATCCCTCCTTGGGCCATATCTGTATTGCTGTCCGTGGTGCCTTGCTTGGTCAACACTGTGACCACTCCATAATCGCTCGCTTTGAGCGCAGTAAACAACCCGGCAATACCGCTTCCCACCACTAGAAAGTCGGTTTGAATCACGGGTGTCTCGGCCGGGTCAAACCCGGTTAAAAATCTTCTGGTCACGTGATAAACCTCCAACCCAAGGATGCTTTCGGCGCGGCGAAAGCATCCTGATTAAAGACCTTAGCCTTTCTTGGTCTCGACGATTCGGTTGTTCCCATCCACAAAAACTAAATCCGCCTGATAAGTGCGGGCTTCGCTTTCCTCAAACATACCATATCCAATAATAATGACAATATCTCCTTTGTGTACCATCCTTGCGGCAGCGCCATTCAAACAGATGACCCCGGAACCCCGAGGTCCGGCAATTACATACGTTTCAAAACGGGCTCCGTTATTATTGTTAACGATGTGCACTTGTTCATTGGGCCAGATATTGGCCGCATCCATCAAGTCCTGGTCAATCGTAATACTGCCGATGTAATTCAGATCCGCATCGGTTACCGTAGCCCGATGGATCTTTGACTTCAACATGGTTCTAAACACAGAATTCACCCCTCCACTATCTGGTTATCTATTAGTCTGGTCTTGCCAATAAAAACGGCTAAAGCGATTAGTACCCGACCATCCAGAATCTCAACCCTCTTTAAATCCCCTGCCCCGACCAGCTCGATATAATCAATCCTGGCTAATGGCTCCCGGCTGATTTGCTCCTCGATCACCTTTTTGATCACCGCTGCGTTTCTTTCACCGCCCGCCACCAGGGCCGCGGCTATTTTTAAGGAACGGGATAAGCTGAGTGCTGCCTCGCGCTCACCAGGACTTAAGTAAACATTCCGAGAACTTAGCGCTAATCCGTCTGCTTCCCGGACAATCGGGGCTACCACGATCTGCAGAGGCATATTCAGGTCACGAACCATGCGTTGAATCACGGTAGCCTGCTGGGCATCTTTTTGACCAAAAACGGCTACATCTGGCTGCACAATGTTAAAAAGCTTGGTTACCACCGTTGAAACTCCCCGAAAATGTCCGGGCCGGGAGGCCCCGCAGAGTCCCTCGGTGATATTCTCCACCACTACATAGCTGTCATACCCTCCGGGGGGGTACATCTCCGCCACCGGCGGAGCAAATATGGCGGCTACCCCGGCTTTTTCCGCCAGTTCGCAATCCCTGGTCAGGTCTCGAGGATAAGCATCCAGATCTTCATTCACGCCAAATTGCAGGGGATTGACAAAAATGCTCATCACTGCGGTCTGACACGTTTTATGGGCTTCCTGGACCAGACTGAGGTGACCCTCGTGTAAATACCCCATGGTAGGAATTAGACCGATGCGCTGCCCGGCCGCTTTTTGCTCCCGTACAAATTCCCGCATTCGGCTAATTCCTTTAATTACTTCCACCCTTACGCCTCCTTGACTAAAATTAATCTGCTGCATAACTGGATTTGATTCCTTAAACGCTCCTCAAAGGCACTGCACCCACGACAAGCCTCAGACGACGGTTTGCTTTAATACACCCTTAATACAGCTTATCCAACACATCTTCCTTAATCGTATAGCAATGTTCTTCCGCCGGGAAAGTGCCGTTTTCCACATCTTCCTTGTAGGCCTTAAAAGCAGCTTTCATAGTCTCGCCAATCTGCGCATATTGCCGCACAAACTTGGCCACATGGCCGCCAAACAGACCAACCAGGTCATGGTTTACTAAAACCTGACCGTCACAGTAAGGCCCAGCGCCAATCCCGATGGTTGGTATGCTTAACGCTTCCGTAACCTTAGCGGCCAGCGGAGCCGGCACACACTCGAGGACCACGGCAAACGCTCCCGCTGCTTCCAGGGCTTTAGCGTCAGCAATCAATTTTTGCGCTGTTTCCAGGTCTTTGCCCTGAACTCTGAATCCGCCCAACTGATGCACTGCTTGCGGGGTAAGCCCAATGTGCCCGACAACCGGGATCCCGGCCTCAGTCAAAACCCGCGTAACAGCTGCTCTCTCCTGACCGCCTTCCAATTTAACGCCCTGTGCCCCGGCCTCCTGCATAAAACGCCCGGCGTTGCGCAGCGCTTCTTCCGGAGACCCGTGGTAGGAAAGAAACGGCATATCCCCAATGACCATGGTGTTTTTGGCTCCCCGACATACCGCTTTGGTGTGATGGATCATTTCATCCATGGTTACGAATAAAGTCGTCTCGTAACCCAGTACTACATTGCCTAACGAGTCTCCCACCAGAATCATGTCTATGCCGACCTCATCCATCATCTGTGCGGTAGGAAAATCATAGGCGGTGAGCATGCTAATTTTTTGCCCTTTGCGTTTCTTCTCCCTGATCGATAAAGTGGTTGCGCGTGCCATTTGCTTCACTCCTTTTCTGATTAGGGTACTTATAATTTAACGTTCTTATCTCATCTCCCAAAGGTTTACCAATGATCTTACAATGTTTAAACCCGGTCAGCTAAATCTTGGGTGGCTGCTTCAAGATTTGGCGAAATTCCTGGACCGCAGATTCCGTAATTCCCCCTTTTCGTTCAGCCACTTCCACGGTCTGGCAGCCCAGAAAACGGTATAATCCGAGCAGTTCCGGGGCTTTTTGTTCCATGGTGGCTAAATGTTTTTCAATGGTTGCCGTATCTCCGCGGGCAATTGGCCCGGTTAAAGCTTGGGGAATCCCTAACTTGCCAATATTCTTTAAGGTTCCCTCAATCAGCGGAAGCAGGCCGGTAAAAGCCTTATCCTCCGGGATCCCGGCTGCCGCGAATAGACGCTGGCCCAAATCGATTAAGGTTACCAGATAGTTTGAAACAACACAGGCACCGGCATGATATAAGGGCTTAGCCTGTTTATCAATGTAGAAAAACTCCCCTTCCAAATCAGCTACCAACTGAGCTCCCAGCGGAAACCCCTCAGGATCCCCCTCAATACTAAAAACCGAACCCGGCAAAATATTTATGGCTTGTTCCACCGCGGCAAAAGACTGCAAAGGATGCACTGAGAGGCAGATTGCTCCCTGCTCTGCCGCTGGTCTTAAAACTTCGCTGGTCAAAGCCCCGCTCATCTGCAAAACCAATTGTCCCGATTTAAAGCTGCCGGCCTCAGCCAATTCCTGGGCAACCGTTGCAATGGCCCCATCACTCGTAGCTATAAATAGGATTTCCGCGCGACGGCCTGCCTCGGCGGAAGCCAGTCCGTCCACACCCAAGCGGGAGGCCAGCAAGTCCTGGCGTTCCCGGTTTAGATCCGCAACGCCGATCAGCGGATATCCCTTGGACTTAAGAACCACCCCCACCGCTGAACCGACTACCCCGCAGCCGATAATCCCCACGGTCTGTTTGGCCATCATCAATCCCCCTTACCGGGCAAACTACTTATAAAACAGAGCTCACTAACCGCAAATAGAAATGGAGCCTTCTTGTACGCAAAGGAACAGAAGGCTCCATGGAAATTCAAACCCATCCTTCCGTCTCGGTCCAACTGGCTACAAGCGGATTTTTGGTTTGTCACCTAGTCAAACTATGCTAAATTAAGTCCTCATCATTAATTCTACAAAATCATCTAGGATATGTTATTAACATCCGCCATCATTGTAGCATGGCTAGGCCGTTTAGACAACAGATTTGTCGGTAAATTTGTTAATTGGGCAATTATTTCCGGCAAGCGGCGGCCATCGGGCAGAATTAAATCCGGCGCAATTTCCGCTAAAGGCACCAGGACGAAATCGCGTTCCAAGAGCCGCGGATGCGGCACGGTCAGCCCCGGCTCCTCTAGCGTTTCCTGGCCAAAAAGGAGCAAATCCAAGTCGATAGTCCGCGGCCCCCAAGGTTCCCGTCTTTCCCGGCCTAACCGATTTTCGATGGCATGCAAAATGTGCAAAAGCTCCAGAGGGGATAAGGCACAGGTCAACTGGGCTACCGCATTCATAAAGTTAGGCTGTTCCAGATTCCCGACCGGTTTCGTCTCATAAAAAGAAGATACCCGCTGTACTTTTATCGCTGGTTCCGCGGCCAATAAACCTAACGCCTGCCAAAGATAGGCCTCCCGGTCGCCCAGGTTTGAGCCTAAAGCGATAAATACCGCGGCTTGGTTTTTCGGGTTAGGGTTTGACTGTTTCCACCGGCAAACCTCCACCCCGGCCCAGCTTAAAGGTCCCGGCAGCGGAACTTCCGGTTTGCGGATGCGAAGACGCACCCCCAAGACCGGGTAATTATCCAGGATCTGATCTACGATGCGGAGAGCCAAGGTTTCGATCAGTTCAAACCGCTCCCGCTCCACGATCCGCTTAATCTCCTGGTATATCTCGCGGTAATCGATCGTCTCCTTTACATCGTCCCGCCATTCTGGTTGGTCCGGCTTATCCAGGGAGCAGAACAACTCAACATCCAGCTCAAAATTCTGGCCCTGGCTTTTTTCTTCCGGCAAAACCCCGTGAAAACCAAAAAAACGCATTCCCTGTAAACAGATTCGATCCCGGTGCTGTGTCTGGTTTTCCCCTGGCATGTTAAATCTGCCCCCTTCATCCCCGACTATAACCCCTTCTGATATTTTTCTCCGGTCGTCATTTTCTAAAAATAATCTGGGAAAAAGAAATGAAAACTAGATAAAAAGCCGGTAAAATAAAAAGCAGCTATTTATCACTATTTATCCAGTTGTTAAGGAGCGGCTCAAATGATTGAACTTTATCACGAGTTGGAAAAGTATACCGATGCTGCGTGCCTAAAACTTATCCTGCAGGAACATCCGGAGATCCAAATCCTCTGGGATTGCCGGGAGAATTTCCGAAAACCACTGGTAATAAACGGAGAAGACCCCTTGTTGCACGTGCTTTTTGAGGCTATTGTCGAGAAACAAATCCAGGACTCAGATCCGCTGGAAGTACGCCAAGCCCTGGAAAGAATGCTTAAGCTCGGTTATCCGCACTCTGTAGCCCGGGGAGCAATCGTAAAACTTTTCCGCTGGCACCTGGATTCAGCCAATCGGGAATCTGGTGCGACGGCTGCTGTCGGCAGCGCGGGATACCTTCAGAAATTAAACTTTCTCGGACAAAACCCGGGTAAAACGGAACGCAATCAACCGTGTCCGTGTCTTAGCGGCCAAAAATTTAAAAAGTGCTGCCTTCCTTTAAGCAAGCTCCTGGAAATTAATTCGACCGAAGGCGAATTGCGCTTGGGAGCCAACGCTTATTTCAATCCGCACTTTAAGGACATGGAAGCAAATTCTTTCTATACGGAAATGGAGAACCGCAGTCATTTCTCCCGCTTCCTGGAAAGGAGCGGGGACCTGGAAAGCGCTTTGCTTTATTTACAGGAAAACGTTAAGGTCACCGCAAATAAATCGAGCCAATTCCAGGAAAACGCTTTGAAGGAACTCCTGTTTTTCTGTACCCAGCACCCTGATTTTGCTGCCCTCGGTCTGGAAACAGCAGAGCGGTTAATTAGTTTACCTGCAGCAGACAGTGCCGAAATCGGCCGCTGTCGTTGTGACCAGGCCGACCTTTTGGCCGCACTTCACGGTTTAACCAGAGGAATTGAGGAATATGAGCTAATTCAACGGGAACGGCCCGGCTATCATTATGCTGACTTTCGCCGGGCCGATTTGCTGCAGCGTTTTGGTCAACCCGAAGCAGCACTGACGATTCTTCGGGAAATCGAGTCTCACGGAGATTCCGTCGAGCCAGAAGTCCGGACCGCGGTCGCGGATTTACTTCGAAGAATCAAACCCCTTTAGTCTTCTCGGCTGGGGGGCGGAAACGGACAATCGCATCCGCCATCTGGACCGCCGGCCGGACCTCCCGCACATCGTGCACCCGGACGAGATCAACCCCGGCCGCGATGCCTAAAACCACGGTGGCTATGGTGCCTTCCAGCCGCTCTCCTACCGGCGCGTTCAAAACCTGACCGATCAAGGACTTGCGGGAGGTCCCGAGTAAAAGCGGCTGGCCCAGGCTTCGCAGCTCCGCTAAACGCTGCATTACCTCGAGGTTGTGTTCCAAGGTCTTACCGAAACCAATCCCCGGGTCCAGGATTATTTGCTGCGGGTTAATGCCCGCTCGCTGTGCAATGATTAGGCTCTGACGCAAATCTTGCTGGATTTCGCCCAATAAGTCCTGATACACGGCTCGCTGCCGATTGTGCATCACCACCACCGGCACTCCAGACTCTTTGATCACCCCGGCCATGTTCCGATCGCCTTGCAGTCCCCAGATGTCGTTAATTAGGTGAACCCCCAGATCCAAGGCCCTTTGGGCTACCTCGGCCTTATAGGTGTCCACGGAGATGGGGATGTAAAGTTCCTGAAGGAGTCGCGGCAAAACAGACCGCAGGCGCTGCCATTCCTCTTCCGCCGTAATTGGTTGAAATCCCGGCCGGGTAGACTCGGCTCCCACATCCAACAGATCCGCCCCGGCTTCCGCCAGTTGCCGCGCGTGCGCCACAGCCGCTTCCACCTCATTATAACGAGCCCCATCTGAGAAAGAATCGGGCGTCAAGTTTAAAATACCCATGATTAAAGTTCTCGTTCCTAATGGGAGCAAATGGCCGCGACAATTAAGTCCCGGCGCGTTAATATTGCTTGCTTCGCCGCTTGGCTTTTCCCCCGCAGCATCGGTTGGCGCTAAACAGGGGAGGCCGGTGCTATTTCCCGGTTTTGCTTCGGGTCTGCGCTTACTGGTCATACCCTATCCGCCTATTCTTAGCTTAAATTATTGTTCATACCGCTTGCTGAAAGCGGCTTAAAACAGTCCGGTGATCCTACCCTGCGCGTCAATGTCAATATCCGCTGCAGCCGGACGTTTAGGCAAACCAGGCATGGTCATGATGTTGCCGGTAATCGGAACCACAAAGCCCGCCCCAGCAGCCAGCCGGACCTCCCGGACGGTCACCTTGAAATTCGTGGGTCTTCCCTTGACCGCCGGATCATCGGAAAGCGAAGACTGGGTTTTCGCCATGCAAATCGGAAGATCGCCAAAGCCCATGTCGGTATAGCGCTTCAAAGAAGTCTCCGCCCCAGGGGTATATAAGACCCCGTTGGCCCCATAAATCTCCTGACAGATAGTCTCGATCTTTTCCTTTAAGGGTAGTTCCAGCGGGTAAAGGAAGTTAAACTCATTGGGTTTAGCGCAAGCCTGGATCACCTTTTCCGCCAGTTCCTGTCCTCCAGCGCCGCCCTTGGCCCAGACCTCAGAGATTGCTGCTTCGGCGCCAAAATCTAACACATAATCTTTAACCAGATTCAATTCTTCCGGCGTGTCGGTAGGAAAACTATTGACAGCAACCACCGCCGGCACCCCAAACCGCCGCACGTTCTCCAGATGCTTCGCTAAATTGGCCAAACCTTTTTTAAGGGCTGCCAAATTCGGTTCATTCAAACTCCCCATGGCCACTCCGCCATGCATCTTCAAACCCCGAATCGAGGCCACTACTACGACCGCATCCGGCCGCAAACCGCCAATCCGACACTTAAGGTCCATAAATTTTTCCGCACCCAGGTCCGCACCAAATCCCGCTTCGGTAATCAGGTACTCCCCTAGTTTTAAGCCCAGCCGGGTAGCCTGCAGACTGTTGCAGCCGTGAGCAATGTTCGCAAAAGGACCGCCATGGATCAAGGCCGGGGTGTTTTCCAAAGTTTGTACCAAATTCGGTTTAATCGCGTCTTTCATCAAGAGGGTCATCGCTCCGGTCGCCTCTAAATCCGCAGCCGTTACCGGCTGACCCGCATAACTGTAACCAACGATTATCCGGTCAAAGCGCGCTTTAAGATCCATCAGATCCGCGGCCAGACACAGGCAGGCCATGATCTCTGAGGCTACGGTAATATCAAACCCGGATTCCCGGGGGACTCCATCCATTCTCCCGCCCAAGCCTAAAACCAGGTTGCGCAAGGCCCGGTCATTCATATCAAGCACTCGGCGCCAGACCACCTGACGCGGGTCCAGGTTAAGGGGGTTGCCCTGATGCAGACTGTTGTCCAAGATGGCGGCCAACAGGTTGTGCGCCGTACCAACCGCGTGGATATCGCCGGTAAAGTGCAGATTAATGTCTTCCATCGGTACCACTTGCGCATACCCTCCGCCCGCGGCTCCTCCCTTGATGCCAAAGCTGGGGCCTAAGGACGGCTCCCGCAGGGCAATTACGGCTTTCTTCCCCAAACGGTTTAACGCTTGTCCCAAACCGACCGTATTGGTAGTCTTGCCTTCCCCGGCTGGAGTGGGGGTCATTGCGGTCACCAGCACCAGCTTGCCATTCGGCTGCTCCTGCCGGCTTTTTAAAACATCTAAAGAAACTTTAGCCTTATAATTTCCGTATAAATCCAGGTCTGCTTCACCCAAGCCGAGTTGGCTGCCTATTTCCAGAATCGGTTTAAGCTGAGCAGATTGCGCTATCTCGATATCGCTGCGCATCTTTTTTATGAACACCTCGCAGTCCTATTTTTCTATCCCTGTTGTTTGCTCTGGTTCTTCTGCATAAATTTATCCATTTGGACGATATACCTTTCATGTGTGCCCGCACCCACCGGCTCCTGATCGTCAAAACCCTCCACCTTAAAGACCAGCCGGCGACCGTGTATTTCTATCAATTCCGCCCGAGCAGTAACCGTCATCCCGATGGGGGTAGCAGCGGAATGGGTAGTTGAAATGCTGATCCCGACCGTACAAAAACCAGCTGGCAGCAAACGGTCTACCGCATTAATCGAAGCCCCTTCCATTAATCCCACCAAAGCCGGGGTCGCAAAAACCGCGACATCGCCGCTGCCATATTTAATGGCCGTATTGTCTTCCGTCACTAATTCCTGCTTTTCTCCGACCAATCCCGGCTGCAGATTAATTTCCATCCATACTCCTCCTTAGTAAAGTTATTGATTAAAATAAAGGGGGAGGCTAACCCTCCCCCTTACCTTACTCCACCAACCACGCATCCGCTGGTCGGTTATAATCCAGCAGCTCTTTTTTCTTAAAGTAGAGCGGTATCTCGCGATTTGCACTTTCTACCGAATCAGAACCATGGATCACGTTTCTCGAAATGGTTACGGCTAAACCGCCCCGAATCGTACCGGGAAGCGCTTCCGCGGGATTGGTCGCTCCCATCATATCCCGAACCACCTTCACCACCTGCGGCCCTTCCCAAACCATGGCCACCACCGGACCAGAGGTAATGAAATCCACCAGGCCGGGGAAAAAAGGTTTACCCAAGTGTTCCGCATAATGCTTTTCAGCTAAAGCCTGATCCAGCTGCAGCATCTTCAGGCCAGCCAGCTTAAATCCCTTTTGTTCTAATCGGCCTACAATCTCCCCTACCAATTGACGCATTACTCCGTCGGGCTTAACCATCACAAACGTTCTTTCCACTAAGAAACCGGCTCCTTTCCGCTGCCAAAAACTTTTTCACTAACTATGACGTTATCTTTAATCTCATCAGTAACAATCGGTTCTGCTCCAGCTTCCGGAGCGAAATCCTGCTTAATTAGTTCCTCGAATTCGTGGCCCTCCAAGGTTTCCTTCTCCATAAGGGTTTTGGCCACCAGTTCCAGTTTGTCCCGGTTGTTCTCCAATAGTTCTTCAGCCTGGCGGTAACACTTATCAATGATTTTCCGGGCTTCCTTATCGATCGAAAAAGCAATTTCTTCACTGTAATTACGATCTCGGGCAATGTCGCGGCCCAGAAAAACCTGTTCCTGTTTGCGCCCGAAAGTCAGCGGGCCTAATTCACCCGACATTCCGTACTCCGTGATCATCTTGCGCACTAAATCCGTGGCCCGTTCCAGATCGCTCTGGGCTCCGGTGCTGATCTCTTTTAAAAACAGGCTTTCCGCCACCCGGCCGCCCAGAAGAACCGTTACTTCATTCAGGAGCTGGGTTCGCGTCATATAATAACGATCTTCCGTTGGCAATAAGAGGGTATACCCGCCGGCTTTGCCTCTGGGAATAATGGAGATCTTGTGGACCGGGTCCATATTCGGCAATAAAGCCCCGACCAGCGCGTGCCCGGCCTCATGATAAGCGACCAGTTCTTTTTCCTTCTCGCTGATTACCCGGGACTTCTTTTCCGGTCCGGCAATTACCCGTTCAATAGCGTCTTCCATTTCCTCCATGCCTAATTTAGTTTTGTTGCGCCTAGCCGAAAGCAAAGCGGCCTCGTTAAGCATATTGGCTAAATCAGCGCCCGTAAAACCAGGGGTCCGACGCGCCAAAACCTCCAGGTCCACTCCCGGCTCCAGCGGCTTATCCTTAGCGTGGACCTGTAAAATTGCTTTCCGTCCAACCACATCTGGACGATCAACCATGATATGGCGGTCAAAACGACCCGGCCGAAGCAGTGCCGGATCCAGGATATCTGGTCGATTGGTCGATGCAATTACGATAATTCCTTCGTTGGTGCTGAATCCATCCATCTCCACCAATAGTTGGTTTAAGGTTTGCTCCCGTTCGTCATGTCCCCCGCCCAGACCGGCTCCGCGGTGTCGTCCCACGGCGTCGATTTCATCTATAAAGACAATGCAAGGAGCGTTCTTTTTGGCTTGATCAAATAAATCCCTTACCCTTGATGCCCCTACGCCAACAAACATCTCCACAAAATCCGAACCGCTGATACTAAAAAACGGCACGCCGGCTTCCCCCGCCACGGCCCGGGCTAAAAGGGTTTTACCAGTACCCGGGGCGCCAAACAAAAGCACCCCGCGGGGGATTTTGGCTCCAATATCCGTAAAGCGTTTCGGTTGTTTTAAAAACTCAACGACCTCTTCCAGTTCTTCCTTAGCTTCATCCGCCCCAGCTACATCCGCAAAAGTAACCTTCTTTTTATCATCGGTCTGCAGCCGGGCCCGACTTTTGCCAAACTGCATCACCCGATTCCCGCCGCCTTGGGTCTGCTGCATCATAAAGAAGACAAAACCAATCAGCAGCAAAATCGGGAAGAATGTAGACAAGAGACTAGTCCACCAAGGGGGTTGGGTGGGCGGGTCGAAAGAATACTCTACGTTATGTTCCCGCAGCAAATTCGTTAATGTCGGGTCTTCGGGTCCGGTCAACTTGAACTTTTCATCATTTTTCATAGTCCCGGAGATCCGGTAATAATTATTTTCTAAGACAATCGTGACGGTTTTAACCTTATCCTGTTGTACCGATTGGTAAAAACTATTATAATCAATCGCTTTTTCCTGCTTCTCCGGTTCAGCGGACCAGCGGAAAGCCGTTACAGCAATAAGGACAATTAGCAGGTAGATGGCTAGATTTTTAAATACTCGGCTCAACCCCTATGTCCCCCTCTCTCTTCAATACCAGCTGAGTTTATACCTAGAATAAACAAAACAACCGCACCTTAAACCATAAACCATAGTCTGCAAATCCGGCGGTTATTACCACCTTTTGAATTAGACACCTATAGAAGTATACACCAATATATTTTAGCACAACCCCGCAGTCGTATCAAACAACTTACAACAATTAAATCCTGCTATCTTTCTTTCGCCGAACCATTCTGGGTTCCAGTACCAACCGGTTCTTTTCCCGACGACCTTGAATATTTCCCGGCAGATAAACACAACGGCCCCCGGTCGAGTTTTGGGCTAATTCCAAGATACTTTCAATGTGTTGATAATTGAACTTACGCAGACCCCCGCCAACTTTTCCAAGCAGCCGCCGTACCAAACGCCGCTGAAGTGCCCTCGGTTCCGCCAATAACTGTGGAATTAAAAGGACTGCCCGATCCGAATCTGCCGGTCCGGGGGTCGATTCAAGCGAGGACGGTGTTTCGGGGGAGGACGGCATGGCGCAACGAGAGACGGCCTGAGTAGTCAGGTCTTCTAATAAAGCATTTTCATCCCGGATAATTTCACTCATTCTATTTAAAGACTCAACTAGTTTAGGATTATATTTCCCCATTAACTGCGGCAGCAATTCCAACCGGATTCGATTGCGCAGATAAATTGGTTCCTGATTACTCGGGTCGAGGCAAAAATTAATCTTATTCTCCGCCAGGAAGGCGTCAATCTCCTCTCGTGTCACTCCTAATAACGGGCGAATAATCGCGTCTCGTCGATAATCCATTCCGCCCAGTCCCGGCAATCCGCTGCCCCTTAAAAGGTTTTCCATAACAGTTTCAGCCTGATCCAAGGCATGATGGGCCACCGCAATCCGCTCTAAGCCGCACTCTTTAGCCCAAGCAGCAAAGTACTGATAACGCACCCGATGCCCGGCTTCCTCCAAAGAACACTTCCACTGCTTGGCCTGCGCTTTCACATCTACCCGATATACCTTGACCGGCACCGCTAAATTAGCGGACTGCGCAGCGACAAAGGCTGCTTCGCGATCGGCCTCAACTCCCCGGAGGCCATGGTTTATATGCACTACCCAAAGCTGTAATTTATATTCCGGCCTTAAGGCCACCAGACAATGCAGGAGGGCCATAGAATCGGGTCCGCCGGACACCCCGGCCACCACCCCGACTCCGGTTTCTAACAAACGATGCTCCTTAATTGTATTTTTCACTTTTTCTAAAAAACCCGTTTTCATTATTTATCCTCGTATTCGATGAAAAAAAGCGCTATTTGCGCTTTGTTTTCGACATTATCCATTGATTTCCTGCCCAATGGATATTATTTCTCCATTTTTTTATATCTATACCAACTCAAAAGACCCTTCCCCATAACCCCCTCTAATGTACTTTTAAGTCCGGTACTTCCCGTTCATAAATCCTGGCCGCTAAAACCGCCATATCATCCTTTACCAGATTGGTATTTGTCAGAGCCTGCGCCAGCAGAGTATCGGCAATCACCTGCGGCGAATCGTTGTTTATCTTTTCCAAGGCTTCACATAACCAGACATCTCTTTCTGCCACGTGAAATCGGCTGTCCAACAGACCATCCGTAACCATTACAATCAGGTCCCCCGGCTCAAACTGGTATTTTAAGCTGGACAACTCCAAATCATCCAGAATCCCTACCGGCGGGTACCCTAAGGAAATGGTGCTGGCTTTACCCTTGCGCTTTAAAAAGGTAGGCGGGGCGCCCAACTTAAACAACTCGCTTGACCCGGT
Organism: uncultured Syntrophomonadaceae bacterium; assembly: GCA_964556555.1. Taxonomy (GTDB): domain Bacteria; phylum Bacillota; class Ch66; order Ch66; family Ch109; genus CAYXHK01. The sequence continues at coordinate 9,759 of CAZKWP010000011.1, read as the reverse complement.
CCTGAGATCAATCAGGGATAGATCCAAAGTGGCAAAACTTTCTTTATCCGAACGCAATAACATCATTGAGTTAACCGCGCGAACCGCCTGATCCGCCTTTAAGCCGACCCCCAGCACCAGTTCCAGCAAGCCGAGTGTTGACTGGCTGGTTAACGAAGCCTCTGCGCCTACTCCCATTCCGTCACTTAAGGCTAAAAGATAACGATCGCCCGGTAAACTAATGGCCAGATAGTTGTCACCGGAACAATTACACCCATCTTCAGCCCGCAGGGAAATCCCGACTTCGAGCGCTAAACGCCCGGCCCCTACCAGACAAATTTCACAGCTTTGGTGACGGCCGCTTTGGCACTGCGCCGGACGAAGTTCCAGGTGCTGATCCAATAAGCGGGACAATGTCGGGAGCAGACTGCTTTGGCACATTTTTTTCGAAGGACATTCTTTGATCTGCAAATAGATTTCCAGTTCACTGCTCGGCAACCGGTAAACCTGTGGTTTTTCCGCCTTAATGCCTAAGCCTTTAAGTTCCCTGGCAATTTTATTTTCCAGCTTGCGGTCCCTTTCCACTCTTTTTTCAAACTCCGCCACCACCTCGTTGACTACCCCGGCCAGCCCCTTAATCTGATATGCGACCAAGTCCCGGCCTTCCTCCATCCGGTCCTGCCAGTAGTTTTGAAGTTTAACTTTTTCGCAGATGCGGTCGGTATAATTAATCAGTTCCCGCGGATAAAGACAGCGGCTTTTCAATTGCGGGACGTGCTCCTCGCAACTCAACAATTGATTCGAATTTTGGGTTTCCCCCCGGTAAAGCAGGTCTAACAGCATTCGGTAGGTGGTGTAAAATTCTTCCTCCCAACAGACGCGGTGGGCTGAACAGTTTTGACAGATTTCGAGGCGGATATTTTCGATACAAGCTAAAAGCAGGTCAGCGTCTTTATCCGGACTCCCTTTTTCTTTCTCCAAAGTTGAAGACAACTCGTTTAGCATCCCGCTCAAGTTTTTGAGTCTTTGATTAGTAAGTTTCCACCAAATAGGATCCGCTACCCCGTTTTCCACCAAGTCGACTTCCTTCTCCCCCGGCAGCTTTACCGATTGCTCAAAATTGACTAAACTGGTCTCTGCCGGCTGGACCTTGCGTTCTTCTTCCTCCGCCCGGTTTATCAAGCCAAAGGGAGCTGAAACAATACTGCCGATAAAACCGGGCTTACCGGATCCCCGGTTAAACTGCATCTGGGTTCCCAGTTGATCAAAGACCTGATTCGGAATCAATAAAAAAAGTATGACTCCTATCCCTAACTGGATTAAACTTTCGGGACCAGTTCCGCCTTGCGACAAATATAAGGTTAAAAGCAGGTTACCCAAGACGTAACCTACTGCCATCCCTAACCGCCCCCACACCCGAAACATCCCGGCCAAAAGCCCGGCCAGGGCATAGATTCCTACGGCTAAAGGCATAATCAAATGGGTTACACTAGGCAAAAGACCAATCAAAGCCCCAGCCGCCGAGCCGGCGCCGGCTCCCCCCAAGTAGGCCGCAAACAGCACTCCCAAGGTGGCGGCGATGGGACCTAAAGCCCAATCCCCAATATAAATATCGTTAATCCCCAAAATCAAACAAATACCCAATACAATACCGGCAATAAGTTCCTCCGGTTTAAGTGCCTTGGCTTTAGGGGATTTTTCAATCCACTGCACCGAGACCATAAAGATAAAGGACAGCACGCCCGCGATGATCGCTTCAAAGATGATGGCGATCTCTTGGTATAAATCCCATCCTGCCCAAACTAAAAAACAATTACGCACCAATAAATCAACCACCATCACTAAAAACGGCAGGGCAAGCCACCACTGCTCCGGTTTTCTTTTGGTAGAGGTGATTAAACTAGCCAACAGGAGAATTACCGCTATTTGACTCCAAAACAGGGTCTCCACTGTCTGAATGGAAGTGCTCCAAAGCCCGCTCACCACACTCAGCACCATCAACCCGGCCAGCTTCGGTCGAAAGATCAGGACCGCGGCCAGGTAAGCCACCCCAAAAGGGAGGAGTTCCCCCAACACCACCCCCCGGGCCAGAATTGCTCCAGCTGCGAGATGGAACAAATTCACTGGTTTAAATTCACTGGCCACCACCTTACCGACGGATTTTCCCACAAACTGGCCGACCCGCGCTCCCGCCGTGGACGCGCCATTACCCACCGCTTGACCGGCAACGGAAAAAAAACCGGCTAAGGCCTTTAACCAAACACCCGGCTTTTTCTGCTTAAGTTTTGGCTTGCCTACTACCGACGGATCCCCTACTCGATGAAAGGCATACACATTGAAATCTTCTTCATACATTTTTTCATTTCCTCTCACCTGCAACCTCATCTCCCCCCGGTCTCTTCCAACTCTTTCCAAAGTCATCTGTGCTCATTATAGACTTCTGTTAATGGAAATTACTGTCAAACAAGCGACCGACTCCCAAAAAGATTTCGACAATTGCCTGCCGCTGCTCTTAATAAACACCGCAAAAACCCCAAGTTTCTCTCCCAGCTTTAGGATAGGGCTGTTTAATCAACCATCATTCTTGTTAATGTTTGTAAGGTTTTGTTGTTTTTTTCTGAGAGGTAATTTAGGTAATTTACCTTACCCGTTAACTATTTCCCATCCCCGTTAAATATTTAAAATAACCCTAAGAACCTTTCGGCTTGCATTGGAGGAATTATTTCTGCGATAATCAGATTTAATGAAAGGGTGAGGGATAAGAGAATGGCCAAAATCGAATTGATCGCTACCGCCACCTTTGGCCTAGAAGCCGTGGTTGCTCGGGAAGTCCGCGATTTGGGTTACCCGGATCAAACCGTGGAAAATGGCAAGGTAACTTTTATGGCGGATGAAATGGCGATATGCCGAGCCAACTTGTGGCTGCGCAGCGCGGACCGGGTGTTAATAAAAGTTGGCGAATTTAAGGCAACTACTTTTGAAGATCTTTTTGAAAAAACCAAAGCCCTGCCTTGGCCGGATTGGCTCCCGGAAAATGCCTGCTTTCCCGTGGAAGGCAAATCGATCAAGTCCCAGCTGTTTAGTGTCCCGGATTGTCAAGCCATCGTTAAAAAAGCAGTGGTCGAGAAGATGAAGCAGCAGTACCGGCAAACGTGGTTTCCGGAAACTGGCCCGCGTTATACGATTGAAGTGGCGCTCTTAAAAGATGTGGCTACCCTAACTATTGACACCAGCGGAGCAGGCTTGCATAAACGCGGATACCGCCGATTAGCCAGTGCCGCCCCACTTAAAGAGACCCTGGCGGCAGCCATGATTCAGCTGAGCCGCTGGCACCCCGACCGAGTGCTGATTGATCCTTTTTGCGGCTCCGGTACCATACCCATCGAGGCGGCCTTGATCGGCCTCAATCGGGCTCCCGGTTTGAACCGGGAATTTGCCGCAGAGAAATGGCCAGTACTTCCCGCTGCTTTCTGGCAGACCGCCCGGCAAGAGGCGCTTGATCTTATACGGATGGAGCAAAAAATCCAAATTCGGGGGACCGACGCGGATAAAGAGGTGCTGAGCCTGGCCCGTTACCATGCCCGACAAGCGGAGGTGGAAAAAAACATCCACTGGCAGCAGCTCCCGGTGGCGGAGCTGCGGGCGCAGCAAAAGTATGGCTGCCTGATCTGTAATCCGCCTTACGGGCAGCGCTTAGCTGAGCTGCCGGCGGTAGAACGGCTGTACCAGCAGATGGGTCAAGTATTTAAAAGCCTCGACTCCTGGTCGTATTTTGTTTTAACCGCCTACAAGGAATTCGAGCGATTCTTCGGCCGACGAGCGGACAAAAAGCGAAAACTGTATAATGGCCGGATCGAGTGTCACTATTATCAATACTTTGGTCCCCGGCCGCCCCGCAAAAAAACTGCTGACCAGAATCTAGAACTCAATTCTGGACAGCAGCCTGACTAGTGTTTTGACTATGAGATCGGGTAGTGAGGTACTGGGGGACTGTCCCCTTAAGGGAACAGTCCCCCCCAAAAAACTAACCCCTTTTTTCTAGCCCCTTTTATTTCTCCGGGAAGCGGCAAAACTGTCGCGTTCCCGACTACTGCCGGCGGTCCTGGGGACTGGCCCCCGGCTGTTGCCGCGTTGTTGGCCATAACCGTCTCGATGGTGGCCTCGGTAAGGCGCTGGGGGCACGTTTTTGAATCTTTTTATCCGCAGAGGGGCTTCCTCCGTCAGATGGACCGGTGTAACATCTGGTTCTTTGGTCAGCATTTTCAAAGCTGCGGACAGCAAGACCACCGAATCGATATCTTCCAGCAGTTCTTCCGCTAAACCTTTATATTGCCGGATGTCCTCAGTTTCTACCACCTGCAGCAGTTTTTCCATAGTTAAACGCTGTTGGCCGATTACCGCCTCACTCAGGGTCGGAATCGGTTTGCGGGTAATGCGTTTGTTCGTCATATTTTCAATTACGCGCAGATGATCAATCTCCCGCGGGGTGACAAAGGTAATTGCCTGACCAGCCTGACCTACCCGGCCGGTGCGGCCGATCCGGTGAACATAACTCTCGGGGTCCTGGGGAATATCAAAATTATAAACATGGGTTACCCCGGTGATATCTAAACCCCGGGCCGCCACATCCGTGGCCACTAACACCTCGATAATCCCCTCCCGAAACTGCCGCATCACACTGTCCCGTTTGGCCTGGGTAAGGTCACCGTGAATTCCTTCTACCGAATACCCGCGCTTATTCAGGGCTTCACTTAATTCATCCACCCGGCGCTTCGTTCGGCCAAAAACAATGGCCAAGGCCGGTGATTGAATATCCAACAGCCGGCACAGTACCTCAAACTTCTGTTTTTCCTGGACTTCCATGTAATACTGGTCCGTGTTCGGTACCGTAACCTCCTTGGAACGAATGCGGATTATGGCCGGGTCTCGCATAAACTGCTGGGCCAGCACTTGAATCGGTTTAGGAATAGTAGCCGAAAAAAGCAAGGTTTGCCGTTCCTGCGGCACCTCCCGCAAAATGGTTTCAATATCTTCAATAAACCCCATGTTCAGCATCTCATCGGCTTCATCAAGAACTACCATTTTGATTTGCTGCAGCCGCAAAGTCCTGCGGCGCATATGATCCATCAAACGTCCGGGAGTGCCCACTATGATATGCGGCCTTTTAATCAAAGCCCGGATCTGCCGGTTAATATCCTGCCCCCCATAAATGGGCAAAGTGCGGATACCTTTAAACTGACCAATTTTATTTAATTCTTCTGCCACCTGGACCGCTAACTCCCGGGTAGGGGTTAACACCAGGGCTTGGATCTGATCGGATTCAACGCCGATTTTTTCGACCAAAGGAATCCCAAAAGCCGCGGTTTTACCAGTGCCCGTATGGGCCTGGCCAATCAGATCCCGGCCAGTCAACGCCTCTGGAATCGTTTGTTCCTGAATCGGGGTGGGTTCCTCAAAACCCATATTACTGATGGACTGCAGCACCGAACGGCTCAATCCGATATCGTTAAAATTTAACATCTTTCACGCTCCTAAAATGCTCCTTAAAAAATTACTCAAATTTTTGCTTGTTGCGCTTCCCTTTATTTGGCCATATATGTTAGTATCTGCCTTAAGGCAGTAAGTTAATACCCTAACGCTCCATCTTAGGGTAACCAGCGCAGGGAGGTTTACATATGGCCGTTAAACTAGTCACCGACAGCACCGCTTATATTGACAACCAAACGCAACAGCAGCTAGATATTGAAGTTATCCCTTTAAGCGTTAACTTCCTGGATGAATCCTTTAAAGAAACGGAAGTTTCTTACGAATACTTTTACAATAAGCTAGCTGATAGCGCGGCGATTCCCACTTCTTCCCAGCCATCCCCAGGTGATTTTTATGCTGCTTTTCATAAGATAATAGCAGAAGGCCATGCCGTACTGGGGATTTTCATTTCCGCTGATATGAGCGGCACCTACCTCAGCGCTTTAAGCGCCAAAGAAAGAATTCTGCAGGAAAACCCTGCGGCCCAGATTGAGATCTTAGATTCCCGTACGAATTCCCAAGCCCTGGGTTTGCCGGTAATTGCCGCAGCAAAAGCGGCCCGAGAGGGAAAAAACCTGGCTGAGGTTGCGGAACTAGCCCGGCAAATGATTAAGCGCATGCACTTTTATTTTGTTCCGGCAACCCTGGAATACTTGAAAAAAGGCGGTCGTATCGGCGGGGCAGCAGCCTTGATCGGTTCGGTACTGAATATCAAGCCCATCTTATACGTTAACCAGGGTAAAACCGCTTTACTCGAAAAAGTACGGGGTTCCCGTGCCGCAACAGAGCGAATGCTACGCCTTTTAGAACAAGAATCTCAAGCCCGGGGACTAAGAGAGATTGTAGTGCATCATATCAATGACCCGGAACGGGCCAGTGAACTAGCCCAAAACTTAAGCCAGCGGTATGGCCTGGCGATACCGATTATGCCCATTGGCCCGGTTATCGGACTGCATGTAGGACCGGGCACCATAGGGTTCGTATTCTGTACGGAAAGCGCGGAATAAACCGCCAGCTTGGCACACTCGCTGTCTATTATACCGCGCCCAAGTTTTTTTTACGAGAAAAATTTTTAATCAGACGAAAATAATTTAAATTATTATTTAACCCGCAGATAGGACCACCAATAAAAACCAGCCACAAATAGACCTCCCCCCAGGATGTTTCCCAGGGTTACCGGGAGCAAATTGCCGACTAAGAAATTACTCCAATTGATAACCGGGTCTGTGCCGCCGGCAATAAAGATTCCCATTGGTACAAAAAACATATTGGCTACACTATGCTCAAAACCGCTGGCCACAAAGGCCATAATCGGGAAAAAGCAGGCAAACATTTTCCCAATCACGTCCTGGGCTGCCAAGGCCAGCCATACCGCCAAACAGACCAGCCAATTACATAAAATCGCCCGACAAAAAGCCGCGTCCCAAGGCAGACTGCATTTAGCCGAGGCAATCGCCAAGGCTTTCTTCATTACTGCGCCGCCCAAGAGACCGCTAGCCATGCTCCCATCCGGCAAGGCATAGTAAAATCCTTTAAACATTAAAAAAACTAACAATAACGCTCCCAAAAAATTGGCGGCCCAAACCACCGCCCAGTGATACAAGACCTGGCCCCAGGTAATCTTACCCTCAAAAGCACAAATGGTGAGGAACATGTTGTTGCCCGTAAATAATTCCGCCCCGCCAATCACCACCAACATCAGGCCCACGGAAAACACGGCACCAAATAACAGCTGGCCGGTGCCGCTGCCCAGTTGTCCCACATCGCTGCCCACTACCGTAGCCAAATTAGCCCCAAAGCCTATATAGGCGCCGGCCAGGATCCCCAGCAGGATTATCCGATCCAAAGACATTTTCAGTTTGTTATGTCCCGCCCCGCAAGCGTTTCCCGCTACTTCTAACGGTGAATAAAAACCCATTTTACCTGCTCCTTCCAAAATATCCTGATTTCTAAAATAGTATTATGGCCATTTTCTGGGCTCTCTATTTTTTTAGAGCCTTCTTCGGCTTTTTCTTCCTGTAGAAACCTTTTTTCTTCAATGGGGAGGGCAAAAATAATTTCAACCCCTTTTTATGGCTATTTGTTTTCATAAATTAATCAAAGCGATTATAATAAAAAGACCAAGCCAGGCAAGCTTTTCCTAGAGAACCTGGTAAATTGGCAGCCTGACTTAATAAGCTTAAAGGATGCGGTAAAATGTTTCCTAAAAAAACAGTGTTGATTACCGGCGCTTCCCGGGGCATCGGCAAGGCCACGGCGGAGCTGTTTTCAGAAAAAGGCTGGAATGTCTTAATCAATTATCTTAATTCCGAAGAGGCCGCGCTGGCCCTGCGGCACGATCTGAATTTAACGCAGGGAACGGCAGAGGTCTTTAAGGCGGATGTTTCGAAGCGCTGCCAGGTGGAGCAGCTGATTGCCTATGGACTTGAACGATTCGGGGATATCGATGTGCTGGTAAATAACGCGGGCTTGGCTCAAACCGGCCTATTCAGTGAGATTACGGAACTTGAGTGGGATGCGATTTTCGCGGTAAACCTTAAGGGGGTTTTTAACTGCTGCCAGAGCGTTTTGCCGGCAATGCTCCGAAAAAAAAGCGGCAAGATCATTAATGTATCTTCCATTTGGGGAATGGTTGGGGCTTCCTGCGAAGTGCCTTATTCCGCAGCCAAAGCGGGGGTAATCGGGTTTACCAAGGCTCTGGCCAAAGAATTAGGTCCCTCTAATATTCAGGTAAACTGTGTAGCCCCGGGCATCATCGAAACCGAAATGCTAAAGCACCTGTCCCCAGAGGAACTGACGGAACTTAAAAACGAAACTCCGCTGCAAAAAATCGGTCAACCTAGAGATGTTGCCAGCATCATTGCCTTCCTGGCCTCAGCGGAAGCGGATTTTATAACCGGACAGGTTATCAGCCCAAACGGCGGGTTTGTCATTTAAGGTCATTGTTATCTAAGGTCATACATTTACCATAATCTTAAATTTTGAAAGACGATTTGGAAAACGAATAGGAGGGTTAACTTTATGGATAAAACGCAAAAAATCACCCGCACCGCCCTCGTCTTAGCATTGGCCCTGACGGTACAGCTGCTGCGCTTTCCGCAGCCAATTACCGGCCCGGTCATTAATGCTCTCCTGTTGTTGGCCGTTATGCTAATCGGTCCTGGGGAGGCGGTCGTCATCGGCTGTCTGACTCCCGGGATCGCTTGGACTGTGGGGATTATCCCTCCAGTACTGGGACCTTTGGTACCGTTCATTATGCTGGCTAATGCTCTTTTTAGCGTTTTATTTTTTCAATTTTTCCGGAGAAGTCCTAAAATCAACAGTTCCCCCTTAACTACCGCCAACCAGCGATTTCACTATAAACTCCATCCGCTGGCAACGCTTGCCCTCGGAGCAGGCTTAGCTGCTTTCGCCAAGTTCGGCCTGCTTTGGTGGGTTTCCCAGTCGTTGGTTGATTATCTTTACCAGCTGGGCTGGTTAAAAGCGTCCATCCCGCCGCTCGCCCTTATAACCTTTCAATTACCTCAGCTATACAGCGCCCTTGCCGGCGGGGCCTTGGCTCTCCTCCTTTACGCTTATCTGTACAACAAACTGGTTTGCCGAAAATAACTAGGATAATTTAAACCGGTAAAATTATACTAAATAAGATCATAACTGGTTATATATTATTTAGAACATATTATAAAGGAATTGCAATTTCGGCCAAAGTATAAGATAATAAGAAAATAGTAATGATAACTATTAAGATTAAGGAGCCAGTACCTATGAAATCAGAAAAACTTCTCCGCGCCCTGATTCTTCTTTTAGTCTTTAGTCTTTTATTTACCGGGTGCGGTCAAAAGCCTAACTTGCCTGAGGATGTCCCGGTCACGGTCAGCCCTGCGGAGAAATCACTTACCATTGTCACTTCCTTCTACCCTATTTACATTATGACTCTTAATGTGACCAAGGATATCCCGGGGGTGGAAGTCTTTAATCTAACCAAACCCATAACTGGCTGTCTGCATGATTACCAGTTAACCCCGGACGACCTCACCCGGCTCCAGAAAGCAGATATTTTTGTGGTGAACGGAGCGGGAATGGAATCGTTTTTAGATAAAGTGATCCGGCAGCAACCAAACCTAAAAACCGTGGAAGCGAGTGCTGGTATAGCGCTGCTTAAAGGAGACGATGCTGCGGAAAACCCGCATGTCTGGGTGAGCATCAGCGGGGCAATTCAGCATGTAGTGGGCATGAGTTCATCAAAGACCATTA
>CAZKWP010000010.1:15876-31083 GCA_964556555.1 uncultured Syntrophomonadaceae bacterium | reverse complement strand
GAAGCGATCGCTATCGTAAATAGAACTTTGGTTTTTGATATGGCATTTTCCAGGGATAATCAACTCCGTTCTAGCAGCAGAATAGGGCTATTTATAGAGTATTATATAATAAAAATATTGTAAAAATTTAAAGAAGAAAGGATAAAAGTGACCGTTCTATTAAAAAATAATTCTCTTTGTTTACTCAGGGGACAAAGGGAATTATTTTTTAGCTTCGCCAGCTGGCAAGCAAAGGCGAAGCAGCAGAGAAGCAGTGAAGCAAGAGAACCGTCCCCCTGCTTCGGAAGAGTGAAGCAAGAGAACCGTCCCCCTGCATCACGTCCCCCTGCTTCACTGTTGAAAATTAGGGTAGAATTTATTGGGTAGTCATGGTAAATTCAGATAAAGAAAATTAAGAAAGGAAGGATGAAGATGAAGGTGAAGCGATCAAAATGGAAAACTCTTTTAACCCTGACAGTCTTCTGTTTAAGCACGGTATTTCTTTATGGATTTGCCCTGACAAATGATTTTGCCGGGACCCGGATTGCCGAAGCAGCAACTAGCTGGAATATTGGTACGGATGGGGATCTGCTGATAACATCCGGGGGTGAGTATTACGTCACCGGGTCTACGGCCGCGAATACAATCACGGTTAATACCACTGATCCGGTCAGTATAACCTTGGACAATGTATCAATTGATGTATCCGGAACTGCCGGAAAGTGCGCTTTTGACAGTGGGACAGACGTTACACTATATTTGAAGGGAACCAATAGCTTAAAAAGCGGGGATTTAACTCTGGAAGGGCTTTTGGGGCAGCCCGGTTTAAAGGTTCAGGAAAATGAATGCCTAGTGATTTATGAGGATTCCGCAGCGGCAGGTTCATTAACGGCCACCGGGGGTAACCGGGGGGCTGGTATTGGCGGCGAAGGCGGTAAAGATGGTGGTACAGTAACTATTGAGAGCGGTACGGTTACCGCGGTCGGCGGTCTGTTTGCAGCGGGCATCGGCGGCGGCGGGGATGTATATGTAAATAACGCATACGTTTCAGCTGGCGGTTCCGGAGGATCTTTGACGGTAAATGGCGGTATAGTGACCGCCACCGGCGGTAAACAAGGAGCCGGGATCGGCAGCGGTGTAGGCGAGCCCAACGTTGAAACCGTAGAAAGTGGAGTGACCATAATTAATGGAGGTACAGTTACTGCTACTGGCGGCGAACTAGGAGCCGGGATCGGCGGAGGATGCTATCGCGACAACGGAACGTTTAGCATCAGCGGCGGGACCGTCACGGCTAATGGCGGTTCCAGTGGTGGTGCCGGCGTGGGCGGCGGTTATATTGGAGCCGGCGGCACAGTGACGATTCAGGGCGGGGAACTGATCGCCAACGGTGGTGGCGCCGGTGCGGGCATCGGCGGTGGCTGTTATGCTTCCGGCGCTGCGGTGCAGATTCAAAACGCCACGGTCAGTGCCACCGGCGGCAGCGGCGGTGCCGGGATTGGCAGCGGCGCGGGGGCCATAGATGTCGTTAACTCGGGTACGGTCAATATTATTAGCGGGACAGTTATGGCTGTCGGCGGATCCAATGGAGCGGGCATTGGCGGCGGGGAGAGGAACAACGGCGCGGAGGTAACGATTAACGGCGGAACCGTTACCGCCACTGGCGGCACCAAAGGCCCCGGCATCGGCGGCGGTGCATCTTCGGTTTCCCCGGGGGGATTCAATACCATCACCCATGGCGGTAGATTAACAGTTAATGATGGCGTAGTCACGGCTTCCGGGGGTCAGTACAGCGCGGGTATCGGCGGCAGTTACTGGGGTTCCGGGGCGGAAGTAATTATTAACGGCGGCCGGGTGGAAGCCTACGGAAGCGGATGGGGTGCCGGCATTGGCAGCGGCGGTTACGGCGGCCAATATGGGATTGCCGGCACAGCAACGATTAACAACGGTTACGTCAAGGCCGTAGGCGGCGAATCAGCTGCGGGCATCGGCGGCGGTTACCTGAGCTTGGGAGGAACCGTTAACGTCAGCGGCGGAGAAGTCATCGCCCAAGGTGGCTATGACGGGGCCGGGATTGGCGGCGGACGGGAGAAAGCGGGCGGAACCGTGACCATTACTGGCGGCAGCATTGCGGCAACTGGTGGTCATTTTAGCGCTGGGATCGGCGGCGGCGCTTATGGGTTAGGCGGAACGGTTGCGATCAGCAACGGGACAGTTACGGCGGTTGGTGGCACCAACGGTGCGGGGATTGGAGCCGGACAAAACAGTGCAGGCGGGTCTGTGACGATCACCGGCGGTTCGATCAAAGCGGTCGGGAACAATTCCGATGATATTGGCGGCAGCGGCGGGGCCAGGGGGACCGGTACGCTGACCAACGGAATTGAGCCGCTGGAGCGGCGCGTTATGGAAAATTCCGTGGCCGGGGAAGATCCGGAAACGGTAAATATCCAATTAACGGTAACCAGAAGCACCCCTTATGACTATTCTTATGTGTACAATTATGCCGGCAAAGGCCACGGGGCTGGCGACACCAATCTGTATTTTTATTTGCCGGTGCGCATTCCTACCGGTCTCAGCCTGGCGAGCAGCCCCAACCCTTCAACTTGGGGTGAAACGGTGACTCTGACCGCGGACCTGGATGCTGCGGCTGCAACCGGCTCGGTTAAATTCTTCGATGGCGATGTCTTTTTGAATACCGCAGCTCTCATGAATGGTCAGGCGTCTTTCAATACCGCTTCCTTGCTGCCGGGAATCCATGCGCTGAGAGCGGAGTACCTGGGGGATGAGTTTTATGCTCCATCCGCGACAACGGTTGATTTAAGCCAGACCGTCAATAAACTGCCGACAATCGTCACCTTAAGCGGCAGCCCCAATCCGGCCGCGCTGGGTACGGCGGTATCCTTTACGGCAACCGTTGATCCGGCTGCGGCAAGCGGCTCGGTTAAATTCTATGACGGCGAAACCCTGATCGGTACGCTGAGTCTAACGGATGGCGGTGCTGTCCTGACCACCGGTGCTTTAAGCCTCGGAATGCACTCGATCAAAGCAGTTTATCCGGGAGACGACTACTACGCAGCGGGGAATTCGAATGTGGTGGAACAGGAGATTACTAAGGTCCCCACAACCATCACGCTGACCAGCAGTCAGAATCCTTCCGGCTTTGGGGAAACGGTTACCTTTACGGCAGCGGTCGATCCGTTTGCGGCTGTCGGCAGTATCGATTTTTATGATAATGGGGTGTGGGTGGGAAGGTCCCCGATTGCCGAGGGCCAAGCAGTATTTACCACCTATTATTCCATGACCCTCGGTTCTCATTCCATCACCGCGGAATATGCCGGCAGCGAAATTTATGCGCCGGGCATATCCAATGTCCTGGACCAGTCGGTGAGAGTAGCGGCAGCGGTTACTTTGACCAGCAGCCCCAATCCGTCGGTTGTTGGCGAAACCGTAAAGCTTACCGCCCGGATTGAGCCGGCAGCTGCCGGGGGCCAGGTCGAATTTTACCAGGGTGAAACCCTGCTGGGGTCAGCGGATGTCCAAAACGGCACGGCCATATTGGAGACGCCTGCGCTGCCGGTCGGGACACACCAGTTAACCGCTCAATACCTTGGAGACGGCAGCAACTCAGCTGGCCTGTCTAAGGTTTTGACCCAAGAGGTGCTGCAGCAGACGGTCGCAGTCAACTTGACCAGCAGCCAGAATCCCTCAACGGTTGGGGAAAACGTTGTTTTTACCGCCCAGGTGGAGCCAGCGGCAGCTGGGGGACAAATTGAATTTTTCGACGGTGCTGTCCTTCTGGGAACTCAGGAAATCAGTGCGGGCCGCGCCAGTTTTGAAACGGCGGAGCTGACGGCTGGGGTGCACACGATTACAGCCAGATACAGCGGCAGCGCTGAATTTGCAGTCAGCACCAGCGATCCCCTCAGTCAGCAGGTGCTCAATACCGGTGTTTATTACGTATCTGTCTCAGCCAATGACTCTTTGGCGGGGGTTGTGAGCGGCAGCGGGATTTTCCTGCCCAAGGCAAAGGTATCCGTTATGGCCAAAGCCAATCCGGGATACAGCTTTGTTAATTGGACCGAAGCCGGCCAGATTGTCAGCACCAAAGAAATCTACAGTTTTAAAATGACTGCCGCCAACCGTTATCTGACGGCGAATTTTGTTAAATCCGGGACAATGCACGCGGTGACCGTAAGCCCGGATCCGGGAACGAATGGCGGAAGCGTTTCCGGAGGAGGCATCTATGCGGAAGGAGCAGCGGTGATCGTAACGGCCACCCCCTACAGCGGCTACAGTTTTGACCGGTGGACCGAGGAGGGGCAGGTTGTCAGCACGGAAGCCGAATATGCCTTTAGCATGGGGGACACCGATAGAAACCTCATGGCGTATTTCAGATCTATACCGGTCTGGCCGGCTGAGATTACCTTGTCTTACAGTGAGCTGACCTCAACCAGCCTGAATTTGCTTATAAGTGAACCAGTAACGGATGCGATTGCGTATCGGGTCTATTTGAACGGTGTTTTCCTGCAGGAGTACCCGCCGGCAGCCAGTTACCCGGTAACCGGCCTGACTCCGAATAAAAATTATACATTTAAGATGCAGGCAGTCTTTGAGGGCAATCAGGAAACCCAAGACGGCCCGACCTTGAAAGTCAAGACAAGCCGCAGATAGCTGGCTTTTTCCGGAACATTCAGCGGATGCTTTGCCGGCTGCCTTCGTCAGGCTAACGTCTGACGAAGGCTTTTTATTCCGGGCAGAGCGGTAAAGCAGGGGGACGGTTCTCTTGCTTCATATTTAAATTAACAGTTGCGGCGGCTATCGAAAGGTTGAAAAGGGAGGGGAACTGTTTGGTGATCGGGGCTATTATAGGGGATATCGTTGGCTCTCGCTTTGAGTTTAACAACCACAAAAATAAAGACTTCGAACTGTTCACAGAAGATTGCCGGGTGACGGATGACAGCATTATGACGCTTGCCGTTGCCAAAGCGATTATGGAAACAGAGAAAGTTACAAAACTAATTGCAAAACCTATATATAGAGAATCCGCTGACCGCGACTATTTAACGCTGCTTGAAAAAATGACCATTAGATATCTGCGGGAAATCGGGCGCAAATACCCTAACTGCGGGTACGGCGGGATGTTTTCCCGCTGGATTTTCAGGGAGGATCCCAAACCCTACAACAGCTTTGGCAATGGGGCGGCGATGCGGATAAGTCCGGCAGGTTTTGCCGCTCGGACCGAAACGGAAGCCGTCTGGCTCTCGGCAGCAATCACCGGAGTGACGCACAATCATGCTGAGGGCTTAAAAGGTGCAGAGGCCACTGCAGCCGCGATTTATATGGCGCGAAGCGGGTTGGCCAAAAATGAAATCCGAAACAAAATCAGCCGCAATTATTATGCTTTGGATTTTACCATTGCTGAAATCCGGGATTCATACCGGTTCAATGAGACGTGCCAAGGTACCGTTCCCCAAGCGATGGAAGCGTTTTTGGAATCAACCTCTTTTGAAGACGCAATCCGTAATGCGATTTCAATTGGTGGGGACAGCGACACATTGTCTGCTATCACCGGTGCGGTTGCTGGAGCTTATTATGGGGTTCCGGCAGAGCTTAAGGAAAAAGCTCTATCCTATCTTAATGATGAACTGCGCTCTATTTATAACGACTGGTCAGCGAGATTAACTGGCTGCTGAAATCCCTGCCAGTTTATTATAGCCATTAGGCGGTTGAAAAAGGGCTGCGTCAGAGCAGGATATGGTACTCCTGCCGGCGCAGCCCTTCCGTGTTCACGGATGCCTAAACCTTAGTTGCCCAATGGGGCGGGTGATCTCGTTGGGAATTCAGTTGGGAATCCGGTTGGGGACCCAGTTAATTGTTGGGATATGTCACTTTAATCTGACTGGTTTGCGGCAGCCATTCAACTCCGCAGCCCAGTTTTTCGGCCACAAACCGCATCGGCAACATGGTTCGGTCGTTAATGATTAAGGGCTTAACCTCCGGATTCTGCGGATCAATCTGGATCGCTGAGCCATTCAGCACGGCGGTACTCGACCCAATCCAAAGCTCCAGTTTGGTCTCTCCCAAAGTAACCGTGACTTTCCTCTCCTGGCCGTCCCAGGTGGTAACCGCGCCCAGCGGTTCGGCCATAAAGCGGACCGGCAGCATGGTGCGGCCTTCAATCGAAACCGGGCTTACGTCCATCATTTTAGCCACGCCATTTACCGAATAAGTATTCTGGTTAAGCGTAAACAGCATAATTACCTGGTTCCCAGAGGTTTGGCCAGGCTGTTGAGTGCCCGGAACGCTGGTATCCTCAGTGGTTCCTGGTGTGTTAACGCCCGGGAGCTTCAGATCCAGCTTAAATACAGAACCTGCCGCCTCATTGGAATACGCGGAAGAGAAGGAGCTGTTTACAGCCTTAACCCGGTAATAATAGGTTTTACCGACCTCTGTGGTGCTATCGGCATATTTAGCAATATTTTTCCCTACCTGAGCTAATTTGGTATAAGAACCGCCGGCGGTCTTTCTCTCGATTACATAGGCTGTTTCGTTGTCGGCATTGTCTTTCCAATAAAGAGACAGCGGCAGTGGCGCCAGGCTGGAGCTAACGGTCAGGTTGGTTGGGGCAGCCGGCATTAATAACTTGGTCATGTTAACAGGGTTAAACTCTTTTACCCAGTTGATCGGTGCAACGCTGCCGGTTTTGATGGTGAAATATTTATCGCTCTGGTCGTAGCAGTTGGCATCGATGCCGGCATAGGTCCATCTGGCCTCTACAATGGCCTTGCGGGTGGCATTGTTGGGGACCTGCCAGGTATAGCTGCCGGTATTAGGCAGATTTTCGGCGATCTTCGACCAGCCTTGTTCCGGGTCCAGCGTATAATACAAGCTGACGTTGCCGCCAAGTACTAACGTGTTCCACTTAATTTGGGTACTGTTGCCGCCCGTCAGGGTTTCTCCGCCGTTCGGCGAGGCTACCGTTATTTCCTGCAGCACGAACGCATCGGACCAGACCCTGAATTGCGGTCCTTCATAGTCATAGGAGGGAATATTATAGACCTGATTGTGGTAATAATGGTCGGCGTTCCAGGTAGAGAACGGAGCCCCGGCACCGGTTATCTTTTCCAGCCAATTGGCCTCTTCAGACACATTGCCTTGGTACCATTGGAACATATTGGTGTTGCCATGGGCAGTGTCATTTAGGTCCACCACATAGCCCATGATGCCGTAATCAGCGTAGCCGTACTTGCCGATCACATAGTCGCGGTTGGCTTCGCTGGTTACGAAGTACTGCTCCGTACCGCCTTTCACCATGTTCCACAGGGGGACGGTGTAGGGCAGTGGCACCGGCGAGATATAGCCAGCCAAACCGTCGTCCGACACGTTTGAATAACCCAGCATGGTCTGGAATTCATCATAATTGATCGTGTAATGATGCTGGCCATTGGAATTTTCATACACCCGGTAAAGGGGCACGGCTTTGATAGTCTCGTGCTGGCTATTATAGGGTTCAATGATATCCAGCAGATCGGGGTTGGCAATGATTTCAGGTTTAATGTTCTCCAGTACATCAGGTGTGGTAATGATGCCCGGGTCAGCAGTGATGTTCGGTTGAATTACTTCCTGGATGTTTGGGTTAGTAATATTAGAGATTGGTAAGGCGGCAAAAGCCGCGCTGGTAAGCACGAGCAGTAAGCCTGTAACCAATAGGGTAATAAATAGTGTTTTTTTACTCTTCATGCATTCACACTCCATTCTTTTAATATTGTAAACTCTTTCCGGCAGCAGCCTCACGCAGTCCCCCCTTTGCCACAAACTTATTTTGCTTCTCTATGAAATATTTCCCTAATAATTCGCTATCGACAGGCAAGTTTCCTCTCAATATTCGGATATTTTACTTTTCTTTGGGCGAAGTATGTCTCAGGATCTAAATATGCATATCATTGAAGTTGGCGAATACAGTAGTATCGACCTCACATATCTGCATATGTTTAAGAAGGGGACTAACTTTCTGAAAAACGCTCGGATGTTATGGATAATATCGTAAATATTTCTGCTATATGTATCATCTGTTTTTATTTGGACGTCCCGTAGGGTAATCGAGGTGTAAAAGATGATCGAATTAAAGATACGAATTCAAGAGTCTGACTATGGATACTTAACTAAACAGTTATTAGAGCTGGTATTAAATAATGAGTCGGCCTCAAATGCGGGTAACGTATTAATTAGTTTATTACCCATAGATATTCAAGAAAAGCTGGTGGTTGAAATTTTTAATTCAAATAAGCAGCATATAATTAATTTAATTATGATGACTGCGAGCGAACATAATATTGGGTTTAATCTGGTAGACATTCACGCAGAAAAGATGGGTCAGCCTATTTAACGCTTATGGTTTACTCTGATTAATTGCGATTACATTTAAAAGACACGCGATAAAACATTCATGTCAAGGTGATTAAAAATCAAAAGTTTATGGGGTGTTGACAGAAATTAAGTTGTCAGAATAAAATATATAAAATCATAAGTTATTAAATCTGAGCAGGCGATGAACCATTTCATTAAAGGATGGTTCGTGGGGCTGGGCTGGAAACGGCAGCAGATCAACATCTGTGGGACAGTAAAATGTTTCACAGGTGTTTTTTTATACACTGCATAAAGGGGGGCTTTGAATTGAAGGCATGGGACCGAAAGGCGAAAACAGCTTTGTTATCGATCGTCTCCAATACCCTCTTAATTATTTTAAAAGTGGTTGCGGGGATACTGAGCGGTTCCGTCAGTATTATTTCGGAAGCGATCCACTCCGGAATGGATTTAGCGGCGTCTTTTATCGCCTTTTTCTCGGTTCGCATTTCCGGCCTGCCGGCGGACCGTGGCCACCCTTATGGTCACGGCAAGATAGAGAATTTTTCTGGTCTGATTGAAGGGGTTCTAATTTTTGTGGCAGCCGGGTTGATCATTAAAGAAGCGATTGAAAAAATTTACGCTCCGGCCCCAATCGAACAGACTACCTTGGCCATTGCCGTGATGATTTTCGCCAGTGTCGTAAACATCCTGGTATCCAGAAAGCTTTATACCGTAGCCAAGGAAGAGGATTCTATGGCCCTGGAAGCGGATGCCCTGCATCTAAAGACTGACGTTTATACTTCCTTAGGGGTGGCCGTCGGGTTATTGTTGATTAAACTTACCGGCTGGCAGATTCTCGACCCTATTGTAGCGATACTCGTGGCCCTGCTTATCATCAAAGAGGCTTACGAGCTGTGTAAAAACGCGGCGGATAATCTGATGGATTCCCGGCTGTCGGCTGATGAAGAAGCCCGAATCGAGGAGATTATTCGAAGCCATAGTGCGGAGTTTAAAGACTTTCATAAACTGAAGACCAGAAAGTCAGGGAATCTTAAGCATATTGATTTTCACATTACAGTGGATGCTAAGGCTACGGTTGAGGAAATCCATCAGCTGATTGGGGAGCTCAAGAAGCAAATGAGTAACGAGCTGAAATTTACCCGAGTCAATATCCATGTCGACCCTTATCGAACCGAACGGGTGGATTAGGTCGGCAGATTCTTCTCCTCTCGATGTCAATTCGGTTCAAACTCTCGATATGAAAAATCGATAGATATCAAAGGCATATACAACATATGCAGTTAACGTTTTTATTAAAAGTAAAGGCCTCCTTCAGCTTTTGTGGCTGAAGGAGGCCTTTGTTCATTCTGGCCACGACTCCGGCAGTGGTATATCTATGCTGAGTTAGTTGAAAGAGGCCTTTTGTGCGTCCGGGCATGGGCGGCAGTATTCCCGATATAATTGTTGAAATAATTTTGCTGAATAAAAAATTGCTCGATAAATGAATTGATTAGTCAATTTTGATTAATATGTCCGAATAGTATGTTATGATTTTAGTAATATCTGGAGCAGATCAAATTAAGCGAATTGGAAATGAGAGAGAAATGGTTATAAAGTTTATCAGCCTGTATCTGTTCATCGGGGTCATGTTTCTTTCCTATATGTTTGCCAATTCCTTTGTAAGGAGCAAATCCAGCTATGCCAAAATGCTTGGCGCGCTCAGTTTTATCCTCCAGGTCTATCTGCTGGGTTACCTTCTGGAAATCAATGCCGAATCACTGAAGGAAATGCTCTTCTGGAATAAGGTCCAGTATTTTGGAGTGCCTTTCTTACCAGCGCTGTGGTTAACGGTCGGTATGCTTTATACCGGCCGGGGAAAGTATTTACAGGGATTCAGAAGCCTCGCCGTATTTGGCATCCCTATTCTGACCTTTATATTCCGCATGACCAATGATTGGCATCACTTGTATTACAGCCGCATTGAACTCCAAAATATTTTTGGGGCGAACCTTATGTTAGTGCACAAAGGGCCGTGGTACTTTTTTCAAATGGGTTACGGGTTAATTGCCCTAGTGTTGTGTTCCTGGTTCTATTTGCAGCGCTACAGAAAAAGTGCGGGTGATGAAAAAATCCAGTTTAGATTGCTCCTTCTGGCATCGGTGCTGCCTTACCTTGCCTTGATTTTGGTCGCGTTAAATGCCGGAGGAATCGGTATCGACTATACGGCATTGATTTTTCCGTTCTGTGTTTTTCTGATTGATCTAGCCTTAACCCGCTACAATTTTCTGGAAATTGGGGTTTTAGCCCGGGAAAAGGTTTTCGAGGACAGTGCAGCCGGCCTGGTATTACTGAATCGTTTTAATCGGGTAGTAGATTATAATGCGGCAAGTATCTCGTTCTTCAGCTTGTTTAAGGCTCAGATTGTTAAAGAAGAACAGCTGGATTTCTTGCTGAAGGACCAGCCAGATTTATTAGACAGCGTAAGACGTTCAGAGGAAAAGGTCTTTCAACTGGTAGCTGAGGGCGAGGATCTATATATCAAAGTGAATGTCCGAGGGATTCAGAGTAAAGAGGAACCAGTAGGAATTTTGATTACCTTTGAGGATGTGACCGAGCCGGAGCTATTGCGCAGGCGCTTGATTGAAATGGCCAATACGGACGAACTCAGCGGACTCAATAATCGGAGGAGATTTAGAGAATTAGCGGAAGAAGCCTGTCGGCGAGCGCGGCGTTATAATGAGCAATTATCTTTGCTAATGATAGATGTCGATTATTTTAAAAAGATAAACGACTCTTTTGGGCATCTGGCTGGAGATGCGTATATCCGCGATTTAGCGGAGATGCTGTCCAGAACATTTCGTAAAACGGATATTATCGGTCGGGTCGGCGGTGAAGAATTTGCGGTGGTCATGCTGAATACTGACGCAGAGAAGGCCCACAAAAAAGCCGAATGTTTTAGGCGATCGATTGAGGAAAAGATAATGATCTTGGGGCAGCAGCGAGTCAGGGTGACGGTAAGCATCGGCGTGGCGGAACTCAATAAGGAGACTCCTGACTTTGAAGCGCTGGTGAACCGCGCGGATTATGCCTTGTATGAGGCTAAACGTTCGGGCAGAAACTGCGCGGTGGTTTTAAAACGCGGATTAGTAAAAGATTAATAAAATATGGTGTTTTATAAAGGTGCTTTAAAATGTATCGGTTTTTGTTATTTCGTTAATCTATTTTATAATTTATAATTTATACTGATATTTAGATATTGCAGAACAGAAGGGATTTTCATCCAAAATGAAAGAAATAAGCAAAGAAACAGTCCATACGCATAAAACGCCTGACGGTTCTGAGTACGCACACAGCCACATCCACGAGTCGGAGCATAAACACAAACACCAAAATACAAAAGTAGTATTAAACCGATTATCCCGGGCAAGCGGGCACCTGGAATCGGTCAAGCGGATGATAGAAGACGGAAAAGATTGCAGCGAGGTATTGATTCAATTATCAGCGGTTATTGCTGCGCTTAAAAATACCGGGAAGGTAATATTAAAGGACCATATGGAACATTGTATTGTGGACGCGGTTGAACTAGGTGATGAAACAGCTATCTTTAAGCTTACCAAAGCTATCGACAGTTTTATCAAATAAAAAATCATGAAGCAAGGGGACGGTTCTCTTGCTTCATTTTCCTCGCTTCCCTTTCCCTTAACAGAACCAGCTTTAATCAATTACTGTGGATCTTACATGACATTGTCCCGGGGAAAGGGGAGTTTAGAAAAAATTAATGGAGTTAGTCCCGGAAGTCATGACTAAAATGTATAAGGACGCCGGCAACAGTTACTCTTAACTGTCGCACAGCCGTTCAACAGGGGTTGCGCCAATACTTGCGAAGTATTGGCAGCCCCTTTTTGTTTCTCCCTTTTATTCTTAATCCCTTGGTAACAGCTGAGGAAGTGATTTATTGTCTGAAAATAATATGTCATCCAATAATATTTCATCACGCCAGATTGCAATGGCTTTTACCGGAAGTTTTTTGGGAGCCGGCTTTGTGTCTGGTCAGGAACTGACCCAGTTTTTCGCGGTATTTGGAAGTTTCGGACTGCTGGGAATGTTGGTTGCTATCCTGTTGTTCTTTATGCTTAGCTGCTTTGTTATGAAGGTAGCCAAGCGAACGGGAATTACCGAATTTGATAAAATCATCGTAAAAAAAGACATACCCTGGCTGCGCATGATTTTTGGTGCGGTGTTCATTTTTTTCCTGTTTGGGGTGGTAGTTGTTATGATAGCGGCGGCCGGGGCCCTGCTGAATCAGGTATTCGGCATCCCAAAAATCTTGGGAAATGCCATCATGGTTGTCTGTTTGGCGGTATTAGCCCTGTGGGAAGCTAAAGGGGTGCTTGCTGTATTTAGTATTACAGTTCCTCTCTTGATTGCGGCGGCCATGATTTCTGGTGTTTTATCGGTTTTCTGTTTTGAGGGAAGCAATCTGGCGGCCCGGCCGTTTTCTGAGGCCAATCCTTTGCTCGGGAACTGGCTGTTTTCAACGTTTGCGTTTGTATCTTATAACATGATGGCGGCCATTGCCATACTGGTGCCGATTGCCCCAGACGTAAAAGAAGAAGAAACGATTCATAAAGGGATCCTTCAGGGCGCGGTGCAGTTGAGTATCGTATTCGTCTGTATTTTGCTCCCCTTGATTTTGTACCAAACCATGCTGGCCGGGACAGAACTGCCGATGCTTACGCTTGCTGAAAAAATACATCCGGTTTGGGGAATGGTCTATGCGGTTCTTCTGTCTTTTGGCGTATTTGGCAGCGCGTTGTCCTGTCTTTTTGGCGTAACCGTCCGTATCAGGAAAATCACGGAAATAAAGGGCAGCTTCCTGACCCTGGCGTTGGTTGCAACAGCTTTCCTGGGAAGCATAGCCGGCTTTAAAGAACTTATAGCGGTAGTGTTTCCAGTCTGCGGCTATATAGGCTTCTTTGCCATGATCGGTATTTCTGTGCATTATTTTTCATTGCAGAAGAAGAAGAAGAAAAGGAACCGGGAGGGATTACAATGAGTTGGGCAAGAAAATACTGGTATTGTATTTTGGCCGGCCTAACCTATTTGATCGTTCATGAAGGGGTTCACCTGATACAGGCACTCGTATATGGCATTTACCAAGGAATTAAGATACTTCCATTAGGGATTGAGGTCGAAATTATCCAACCGCTTACAATCGGAGGGGTTAAACTCGCTGCATTTTCCGGATTGAGCAGCGCAGTCACAATCCTTATTGGATATATCCTGTTTCTGTTATCGCCCAAAGTACTGAAATCAAAGAAACAATACCTGAAAAATTACATATATTATGTAACCTTTGTTTTTCTGCTGCTTGACCCGGTATACATTTCAGTTTTATCTTTTTTGGCAGGAGGGGACATCAACGGAATTGCTTTGGGATTGAATATACCTTATATGTTTATTAGAAGCGTCTACTTCCTTGCAGCAGTCATTAGTGTTTATTTGATCTATAAGAAATTGTATCCGGCTTATGTAATAAAAGAATAAAATCAGAAAGAGGATTAAAACACGCAATCATGCAGAGGGCTTGATGCGGGTTGACCGCAGGGGGTGTTATAACTGGATAGAAAATACTTAAAGAGTATTAAATTAAGCAAGCCTATTGAATCAGACTCCTATTTACTGGATTTGCCGGTTATTCAACACCTGATTAAAAGAAAAGAGTTGGTTTTTTCAAGTGACGTCACCTTTATAATCGGGGAAAACGGGACCGGCAAATCAACCCTTCTGGAAGCTATCGCGGTTGCCTATGGATTTAATGCTGAAGGCGGAACCAAAAACTTCACTTTTTCTACGAATGCGACTCATTCTGAATTATATACATACTTAACCTTATCCCGGTCTATGTACGCCAAGGATGGCTTCTTCCTTCGGGCGGAAAGCTTCTATAATGTGGCAACTAACATAGATAAAATGGACAGCGAATCTTCATTTGGACCTGGCCTGATTAACAGTTACGGCGGCAAATCACTGCACAAGCAGTCACATGGAGAGAGCTTTCTGGCCTTGGTGCAAAACCGCTTTGGCGGAAACGGGCTGTATATCCTAGATGAGCCGGAAGCGGCTCTTTCTCCATTAAGGCTCTTAACCCTATTAGCTGAGATCAACGGTTTGGTGAAAAACAATTCGCAGTTTATTATAGCCACCCATTCTCCGATATTGATGGCATATCCAAATGCCCAAATTTATCAGATCAAGGAACACGGGATTGACCCGGTAGCTTATAAAGAAACGGAACACTATCGGTTAACCAAGCAGTTTCTGGACAATCCGGAGCAAATGTTAAAATACCTGCTTGAAGATTAGCAATGCCAGCCTTGTTTTTTATCCTTTTTTTATTTCATTAAAGATAATTCAATCACTATTATGACATCTGGTTCACTGAAAGAAATAGCCAATCTATAAGATTTTGGATTTTGAAGATTTACGGATTGTATACTGTAACTTCAAAATCCTTTTTAAATGTCTTATATAATTGACATTATGACTCCAATATGCTACTCTATCCATGAGAGGTGATCACATTGGGGAAAAATTTGCGGATAAAGGCCGCGAGAGCCGCCAAAGACATGACGCAAAAAGACCTGGCGGATGCCGTCGGGGTCGCCCGCCAAACTATGAACGCTATTGAAAAAGGCGACTATAACCCTTCGATAAACTTGTGTATTGCGATTTGTAAGGTTTTGGGCAAAACCCTGGATCAACTTTTTTGGGAGGTTGACGATAATGAGAGTCAATAAAAATGGTCTGGACGAAATGCAGAAAGAAAAACGCAACAGCATCGGCAACCAGATGTTCATCCACGCCCCTGGGCACGGGAAAAGC
>CAZKWP010000010.1:0-15866 GCA_964556555.1 uncultured Syntrophomonadaceae bacterium | reverse complement strand
TGTTCATGCTGATGTTTTATGCCCTCTTAATAGATTCCGGTCTCTCGGGGGTAGGGATTCGCTGGCTTAACTATCCCGCAAACACTATGGTAATCATCATGGTTTGCATGGGTATTTATCTTGTCAGAACCATAACATCTAATGCGTATTTGCCGCCTAAAACCCAATCCGGAAAAACCGTAATAGCCTTGTTTTTGGCGATAACTTTTTCCGTTGTCCTGGTGATAGCTTCCTTTAACCTCTTTGGAGATTTATCCGTTCAACCGGCGGTTGAAGGGGCGAATGATAATTCCGCGTTAATTCTCTTTGTGGTATCGGCCGTTGGTTTACTCATTTCGCTGACTGTGGCTATAATAAAGAAGCTTAACGACAAGCGGGATGCTCATGACGCTGACTAATAAATCAAGTTTGACAGGTGTTTAAAATGAAAGGTCTTAACCGGACAAATTTGTTTTTTTCACTCTGCGGCCTCAACTGCGGACTATGCCCCATGCGCCTGGGCGGGCCCCACACCAGATATAATCACAAGCTAAGGCCCCAAATTTGAGGACTTGAACGATGAAACATAAAAAATACGAGCTTGAAGCCGTCATTCAGGAAGTCTCCGACAGCCTTCTGGATTGGTACCGGCAGCATGCCCGGATCCTGCCCTGGAGGGACCTGCCCACCTCCTACCGGGTCTGGGTTTCCGAGATCATGCTTCAACAGACTAGGGTCGAGACCGTTTTGCCCTACTTTGACCGTTTTATCAAGGAGTTTCCGGATGTCTTTTCCCTGGCGGCGGCGGACGAGGATCGCCTGCTCAAGGTATGGCAGGGACTGGGCTATTATTCCCGGGTTCGCAATCTGCAAAAGGCGGCCCGGATCGTGGCAGAGAAATACAGTGGCAGGTTACCGAAGGATCTGGCCTTGCTCAAACAGCTTCCCGGGATCGGAGAGTACGCCAGTGGTGCCATCGCCTCGATTGCCTACGGGGTCAAGGCTGCCGCGGTGGACGGCAATGTCCTGCGAGTCCTGTCGCGCCTCTTCGGGGATGACCGGGATATTCGTAATCCCAAGGTAAAGCGGGATTTCGCCGACCGGATCCTGGAACTGATGCCCGAGGAGGCGGCGGGAGATTTCAGCCAGGCCTTAATGGAACTGGGGGCGTTAGTCTGTTTGCCCAATGGTGAGCCGCTGTGCGGCCAGTGCCCCTGGGGCTCCTGGTGCCAGGCGCGGGCCGAAAACCGCACCGGGGAGATCCCGGTGAAGACTCAGGCGGCTCCCAAAAAGTTGGAAGAAAAGACCCTGTTATTGCTGCGCCGGGGTGATAGAATAGCCTTCAGGAAACGCCCGGAAAGGGGACTGCTGGCCGGCCTCTATGAGTTCCCAACTCTTTCTGGAAAGCGGGGGGAGGCAGAGGTGCGGGAAGTCTTGGCGGATATGGGATTCAAGGTTGACTACCTGAAGAGTCTTCCCGACTCCAAGCACGTCTTTACCCACCGGATCTGGGAGATGGCAGCCTGGGAAGCCCAGGTCGAAGGAGGCGGGGAAGAGGAGAACGGAATGCTGTGGGCTACTGCCGCAGAGATCCGGCAGAAATACTCCGTCCCCGCTGCCTACAGAGTAGTCCTCCAAGCCCTCACCTGAGATAAGACAAAAAGAGGTAAGACTAAAAATTTCTAAAAATTCAGGGGGTTTGTGATGCACACACCCCTGATAATAGACATCTTTATTTAAATGGATGCCAGCTCCGCAGCTACTCCTTGTTCCAGAAGGTCATGGCATTCCTGGCTGCTTAGTTCTTTTCCCAGACGATGCAGGAGCACACCGGCGTTCTTAGTTTGTCCAATCAGGATGAAGCCGGTAAGTTTTCCGTTTAGAAATACTAATTTTCGATATTGGTTCCGCTTGGGTTGGGAGAATACCAAGGCGGTGGAGCCGGCTTCTATGCCCCGGCCATCGCCGCCACAAATGGCATGCAGGCCGAAGAATTGCAGGGAGTTCATGGAAAGTGCCCCAGCATAAGCGATGGTGTCACCGGCCATGTTGGCCCCGGCTACCCGGCCCTGCTCCGCTGCGTTAGGCCAGAGGGCATAGCTGTTTAATCGGTTGAACAGCTTGTCTTTGGCCATTACGCAGTCACCAGCCGCATAAATTTCAGGGACTGACGTTTGCATGTAGTCGTCCGCCGCGATCCAGTCCGAGTTGACCCGGCGCACTTCTTCCGGGACGAAAGCGGTATTTGGCTGGACTCCCTTTCCCACGAAAACAAAGTCGCAGGAAACAACGGTCCCGTCATCAAGCTCCAGTCCGCTCAAAGCTCCCTGTTCATCATGCAGAATGCGGCGGGCATTAACGCCGAAGAGGAACCGCACCCCGTTCTTTTCCAGATGCTTATAGAGGATATTGGCCCCGGCCGGATCAAACTGCTGCGAAAGAATGTGCTGAGAGGTAACGGCAATTGTAATTTCGAGACCGTGCTCAGCCAGCGCGCCGGCGGTTTTAAGGCTGACGAGCCCGGCCCCCAGCACACAGACCCGCCTTTGTCCCATTTCAATCTTTGCAATCAGGGCGTCGGCATCTTCCATGGTTCGTAGGACCAGGACTTCGCCCGGCCTAGCCTCCGCTATATCCATCCGTTTGGCCGAAGCCCCGGAAGCAATCAGCAGACGGTCATAGGCCACTTTTTTATCCGATTCCAAAAGCACCTGCCGCAAAACCGGGTCAATGCCGACGACCTTCTTTCCTCGTAGGAAGTTGATCGACTGGCGTTCATAATAATCAGCCGGCCGAATCAGCATCCCCGGCTTATTGGTGTAACCGGAAACATAATAGGTGGTAAGGCAGCGGGAATAGGCATCATGGATTTCCTCGCTGATTAGGGTGATGTCGCCGGCCTGGTCCCGTTCCCGGATCGCGTCGGCGGCAAAAATTCCGGCCGCGCTGTTGCCAATGATTACATAGTGTTTCTGCATGGATTTTTTCTCCTCTCTCAGACAGTAGTCTTAAAGAGTTCGATTTTATAGCACGATTATAATGCGATTATAGCCCGATTTTGTCGGCGATTTCGGGCAGCCCTTCCAGAATGATCTGGCTGGCCGCATAATCACCGGTAAGCGACTGAACGGCAATATGTTCCGAATAGGGAATGAAGCCCGTTACATTTTCTCGGCCCAGTTTCTCTTCCAGAAAAGCCCGCTCCGCTTCATTTCTTACCCGGTTTCCGATGTAGCGCAGCTGGGTGATCCCCAGTTCTTTGGCTAGCCGGGAGATAACCTGAGCCGTATTGATGCTTACAAGGCTTGGCTCGGTTACAATCAGCATCAGATCGACGCCGCTGGCGGTCCCGCGCGTCAGGTGTTCAATACCGGCCCCCATGTCGAGTACCAGATAGTCGTTCGCCTGCATGAGCAGGGCGGCAACTAGAGCGTTCAGGACACTGTTTTCCTGGCAGTAGCAGGACGAACCGCCGGCTTTGACCGCTCCCATCCGCAGGAACTGGAGTTTGTCCTTGGTCAGGGTATGGTCCCGCACGATATCGTCTACCTCTGGATTCAGGATAAAGAGTCCCACATCACCGGTCTTTGATTTGATCAGGTCCTCCATTTCCACAATCGGTTTCAGCTGATTGATTTCCGCAGCCGGAAATCCCAGCAGCAGCCCCAGGCTCACGTCCGGGTCAGCATCCACAGCAAAAACCGGATGGCCCCGTTTAAGTAGCAGCTGGATTAAACCAGCGGCCAGGGTGGATTTTCCGGTTCCGCCTTTACCGGATATGGCAATCTTCATAATATGTTCTCCTTGATTATAAGCAAGATGATAAACCTAGAATATAAACTGAGCCTTTAAGCTGAGACTATAAACCGAGAATATAAACCAAAAAACGATAAACCAAGAATATTAGGAAGCAAAAGGAACGTCCCCCTAATTGGAAACTATGAAGCACGAGAACCCGAGAACCGTCCCCTTGCTTCAATAATGAAGCAAGTGAAGCAAGAGAACCGTCCCCTTGCATCACCCCTGCTTTTTTATAAGCCGAGCGCCTTTCGTTTTTTCTCGATATGTTCGATAATGAGAACCGCTTGTTTTACCGGATCGGGTTCAACCGCAAAGGTGGCCCCGACAACTCCCTCGGCGCCTGCGGTCAGCAGCGCGGTAAGGTTTGCACTGCCCAGGACCGGCGGGGGAGAATTCAGGACGGTATAGATGCCGGATGAGACCGCGTAAGTTCCGATCGAAACCGCTTTTTCGGACATCCACTCCGGGGCGGCAGCAGCCAGCGGCAGGTCAGAAATGTCAACCCCCAGCGCATTGGCGATAGCAGCAGCGACCACCAGAATCCGGCTGTTGTCTACGCAGGAACCCATGTGCAGCACCGGCGGCACCCTTAAGGCCCGGCAGACGGAAGCCAGTCCTTCACCAGCCTGCTCCGCTGCTTCCGGCAGCAGGAGGCCGAACTTGGCACTGGCGATAGCGGCGCAGCCCGTCTCAACCACCAGCACGTTATGTTTAATTAGCTCTTTAGTCAAGGTAATATGGTTGTAATCCTGGCGGACTTTCGGGTTGTTGCAGCCTACGATACCGGCGATTCCTCGGATACTGCCCGCTTTAATGGCATCCAGCAGGGGATCCAGGGTTCCGCCCAAGGCACCCAGCAGGGTCTCAACGCTGAAACCGGCCATATAACCAATCCGGTTTTCCGGGATATCCAGGCGGCTCTGATTTCGGTTCGGGTAGTTTTCAATGGCCAGGGTGATAATCTGTTTGGCCGTCTTCATGGCATTTTGCTCATCAAAGGGGACGTGGGTTGCTCCGGGGAAGACCGCTTTGGGCGAGGTGGAGATCACCTTCGTATGGAAGCAGTTGGCTACGCTGGGTAGAGAGGGCATGATACACTGCACATCTACAACCATGGCTTCGACTGCCCCAGTAATGATTGCCAGTTCCTGCTGCAGGAAATTTCCGGCAATCGGTACGCCGTGACGCATCAGGATTTCATTCCCAGTACAACACATTCCGCAAATGTTAATCCCCTGGGCGCCTTTGTCTTTGGCTAATTGAACCAGTGCCGGGTCTTTGGCGGCAAATATGATGACATCGGATAAGGTGGGTTCGTGACCGTGAACCACGATATTGACTTTGTCGCTGCTTAGAACTCCCAGATTAGACCAGCCTTCAACGACCTCTGGGGTGCCAAACAGAACATCCGAAAGCTCCGTGGCCCACATGGAACCGCCCCAGCCGTCACTTAGTGAGGTTCGGATGCCATGCAGCGTCAGGTTCACGTAATCAGTGTCGACTCCAATATGGGTGCGGTGCATGCATTCCACGATTTCGCGGTCGATACCCCGCGGTTCCACGGCCAGGCTGGCCCAGAGCTCCTGCCGTACCTTCGGGGCCCGTTGGATAAAGTGCAGTTTATTACGGCGTATCCCAAATTCCTCGAGCGCTATCTCGGCTATTTCCTGAGCAACCTGGAGGAGAGTGCGCCCTTTAGTGGAAACTTCGAGTTCCGCCGCCAGCGCCAGCAGCTTTTTTTCGTCCTTGAGCGTATAGTTTCCTTCACCGTGTTCAGCCACTTCCCGGAAGGTCATCACAATATCCCGTCCGTGGTCAGAGTGGGCGGCCGCACCAGCCGCAATCATCCGGACCAGCTGCCGGGCGGCTATCGTATCCGCTGTAGCTCCACATACGCCAACTTTAGGTCCGTTTCCGAAAGGATCGATTCGGCAGGGCCCCATATTACAGTGGCGGCAGCATAGTCCCAGTTCACCAAAACCGCAATGAGGCTGCTGGGCTTTCAGGCGGTCCCAGACAACTTCAATGTTTTCCGCATAAGCCTTATCCAACATTTTAACCGATGCCGGGTCTAGGGATTTCTCCTGATTTTTCATGATTGAACACCTCCCCCGTTCAAATAATTAACAATGAAATTTATTTGCCGGCTTTCCGTGAAATCTGCCGGCTCGCCCCAGCGGATGGCCTGGGTCGGGCAGGCATACGCGCAGGCCGGCGTCTTGCCGGTGCTGATGCAGAGGTCGCATTTAAGGGCGGTGTGGGTCCGGCCGGCCGTAACCGCGCCAAAGGGACAGGTCATCACACACATCCAGCAGCCGATGCATTTGGTGACATCGCAAAGCACAGCTCTGGTTTTTTCATCCCGGTACAACGCCCCGCTGATGCAGGCCTTGATGCAGGGGGCATCGCTGCAATGCCGGCATTGTAAAGGGAATTTTACGTTTCCGCTTTCCAGTACGTGAATCCGGATCTCTGGTTTTTCGCCGGCAAGCGCGGCGCCGGCTAAGGACCTTGTTTGGCTGTGTGCTACAGCACAGGCCAGTTCGCAGGTGTGACAGCTAACACATTTTTCGTAATCGACCAAAAGCGTTTTCAATTTTACTCACCCTCCCTTCCCAATTTGTGCAAAAAATAAGCATTTGATTTTTTGAATTTGAAAATGAAAGATGTAAAAATTTTTTAAAAATATCAGAAAAGTGGCTCTTATATTGATTGTAGTCTTGAATCAACGAAACTGTCAATTCTGTTTTTTGTGCGCTTTTATCCGTAATTTAAATAATTTAAAAGCTGCCGTTTCTCCATTTATTGGCAGGAAAATGCCAATCAGATGTCGAATTAAAAACTATGGGTTATGGTTTCAGGAAGGAGAGTGAAGATGAATCAGGAAACGGAAAACCGCAATCGCTTCTCTGAATTTCTGCCAACGGATAGCGGTAAAACTATACCCAATCCGGTTGAAGTACCGTCTGTAAACCTGCCCAAAGGGGGCGGGGCCATTCGGGGAATCGATGAAAAATTCACCACGAATGCGGTAAACGGCACCTGTCAATTTTCGATAGATCTGCCTTTTTCTCCGGCGCGGGGTACTTCACCCGCCTTAAGCCTTATTTATAATTCTGGTGCCGGAAACGGTGTTTTCGGATTGGGCTGGGCTTTGAATCTGCCTTCGATCAAACGCAGGACGGAAAAGGAACTCCCTCAGTATCTGGATGACTGTGATTCCGACACCTACCTTTTTTCTGCAGCCGAAGACCTGGTTCCGGAATTTAAAAAGGATATCAGCGGCAGCCTGATTTCGGACGGGCAAGGCGGCTATCTGATTAACGAAAGGGATTCCGCAGACGGGTTGTTTGCCATCCGGACCTATCGGCCCCGAATAGAAGGGCTGCTGTTCCGGATTGAGCGGTGGACACACAAAAACAAGCCCGAAACAAAATGGCGGGTCATCAGCGGGGAGAATGTAACCACGCTTTACGGCTGGAGTCCGGCTTCCCGGGTTTCCGATCCCGCGGATGAGCAGAAAATTTTTGAATGGCTTCCCGAATTTGTTTTTGATGACCAGGGAAACTGTATTCAGTATTTATACCAACCGGAAAATGAACAAGGTTTCGATGCGGCCCGGTTATGCAACCGCAATCGGTTGCAGGATGGAAAGATTACCTATACGAATCTCTACTTGCATACTGTGTTGTATGGAAATAAAGTGCCGTATCGGCAATTCGGGGATTCATTTCCCGCTGAATCGGCGTACCTGTTTAAAACCGTGTTTGATTACGGAGAATCTGCCGACTTAGAACCGCCGCAAATGCCCCTCACCTGGACTTTTAGAAACGACCCTTTTTCCTTTTATAAAGCCGGTTTTGAGATCCGAACCACCCGCTTGTGCCGGCGGGTTTTGCTTTATCATCTTTTCGCGGAACTGCCGGGAGGTTCGGCGCTCGTAAAGTCGCTGGACCTGCAGTACGAGAATACGTCTCCGGGCGAAATCACCTTTCTGCAAGCGATCACCGCTTCCGGCTACATTAAGCAGCCAGACGGAACCTACAGCCGCAAGAGCTTACCCCCGCTGGAGTTTGCTTACCAGAAGCCCGAATGGAATGACCAGGCCGCGGTGATGACCTCCGAGCAGCTGACCCAGGCCCCGAGCGGTCTGGCTGAATCAAGGTATCATTTTGTCGATTTATTTAATGAAGGCCTGTCTGGCATCCTCAGTGAACAGGCCTCCGGCTGGTATTACAAACCCAACCTGGGGCAGGGCCGTTTTGCCCCGGCGCAAAGGGTAGCGCCCCGGCCTTCTTTCTCCGGTTTGGGGACGGCAACGCAGCTGCTGGATTTAGATGCCGACGGCAGCAAACAATTGGTATCATTCAGTGAAGGCGCAGATGGATTTTTCGATTTAAGCGAAGGCGAAGAATGGCAGGCCTTCAGGACCTTTCAGCATCTGCCTAATATTGACCGCCAGAATACGAAGCTGCGCCTGCTGGACTTAAACGGGGACGGCCGGCCGGAACTGCTCCTGGCGGAAGACAATGTTTTTACCTGGTACGAATCTGAGGGCAAAGCCGGGTACAAATCAGGCCGCCGGCGGATGGAGATCCTCGATGAAGAAGCAGCGCCCCGCGTTGTATTTTCGGAAGCCAGGCAGACCATTTTTTTGGCCGACATGTCGGGGGACGGCTTAACCGACCTGGTCCGGATTCGAAACGGGGAGGTCTGCTACTGGCCGAATTTGGGGCATGGCCGTTTTGGCCGCAAAATTTCCATGGATGGCGCTCCTTATTTCGACAGTCCCGATCAATTCGACTCCTCAAGGCTTTATCTGGCCGACCTTGACGGTACGGGAACTACTGATCTTATTTATCAGAGCCGAACCGGCGTCAGCTGTTGGATTAATGAAAACGGGGATGCCTTTGCCCGGGAGCCTTTCCGCATAGATTCTCTCCCAACAAGCAGTTCCCAGACCCGGTTTGCGGTAGCAGACCTGCTGGGCAGCGGTCTGCCCTGCCTGGTTTGGTCAAGCCCGCTGGCGAAAGATGCCGGCGCGCCTCTGCATTATATCGACCTGATGAACAGCCGAAAACCGCACCTGCTGGTGGGCTACAAAAACAACCTGGGCAAGGAGGTTTCCCTGGAATATACCCCTTCCACGCGATTTTATATTGAAGATAAATTGGCCGGGACACCCTGGCTTACGAAACTGCATTTTCCAGTCCACTGTCTGACCAAAACGGAAATGCGGGACCGGGTTTCCGGCTGGCGCTTTGTAAGTGCTTATCGGTATCGTCATGGCTATTATGATCATGTAGAAAGGGAATTCCGGGGTTTTGGCCAGGTGGAGCAAACCGACACGGAAAGTTTCGAACACTGGGTCAAAGGAGACGCCGGAAACGTCGTGGACCGGGAACTCTACCAGGCGCCGGCGCTGCGTAAATACTGGTACAATACCGGTGCCCTGGTTAACCGGGAGGGGTTGTCAAACCAGTTTGCCGGGGAATATTGGTACGCGGAGATGGCCCGGCAGGGTTTTTCCATTATTCATCCCGAAATGACGCTGCCGGATGCCGACCTGGTTACCGCCCCCGGGTTAAGGAACAATCTCCTTGACCACTTGAGTATGGACGAGCGGCAGGAGGCTTACCGTGCCTGCAAGGGGATGAAACTGCGCGAAGAGGTTTTTGCCCAGGACGCTCCCCTGATAGACCCCTCCCCCATACAACGTCAAAAAGAATTAACGCCTTATCAGGTGTCCAGCCAAAGTTGGATGATTGAACTGCTGCAGCCGAAGGGACAAAACCGGCACGCTGTTTTTGTGGTAAAGGTAAGGGAAGCCGTCACCTACAGCTATGAGAGAAACGCTGAAGATCCGCGGACTGCCCATTGCTTAAACCTTAAAATTGACGAATATGGCAACGTTTTGGAGCAGGCTACGGTCGTTTATCCCCGCCGGTTTGCGGACCCGGCTCTGCCGCAAGCGGCCCGGCAGGCCCAGGGGATTCCAGCCGTATTTTATACCGAAAATCGCTTTACCAACGATGTGGTGGCTCTTGATCAATTCCGGCGGCGGCTGCCCTCGGAGTCGAGGACCTATGTGCTGCGGGGGGCCGCCAAAGCCGGGCCGTATTATGACCGGTCTGATTTTGAGCAGATATTAACGGCTGCCGAAGAGACTGTTTATGACGAGACTGCCTCCGAGCCTTCCCCGGGAGTTGTGCAAAAACGGCTGATTAAACACACCGCTACCACTTATTATAATCCGGACTTAACCGGCTCGCTGCCGCTGCACCAGTTAGCCGCCCACGGCCTTAAATACGAAAGCTGCCAATTGGCTTATACCCAGGAATTGCTGGACGATGTTTTCGGAGAAAGGGTAACTGCTGAACTGATGTCGGAAGGCGGATTTACCCGGCACGAAGGCGATGCCGGCTGGTGGGTGCGCACCGGCACGACCCAGTACCTGGAGAGGGAAACGGGTGAGACGGCTGCCGCGGCGCAAAGCCGTTTCTATACGCCGGTTGGTTATACCGACCCGCTTGGTTCGACAACCCGGGTCCGATATGACGAAAATTACATATTTATTCAGCAAACCGAAGATGCGCTGGGCAATAAATCCGAGGTAGACCTTTTTAATTACCGCACCCTTTCGCCGCAGCGCCTAAAAGATGCCAACCACAATTTTTCGGAAGTGCTGATGGATGAGTTGGGTCTGGTCAAGGCGGCGGCAGTGTACGGCAAAGGCGCGGAGGCCGATGATCTGAGCGGGTTGGCTGAGCATACTCCCGCTGCGGAACAGAGCTTGGCGGACGATTTTTTTAATGCCCCGTCATCAGCGGAGCTGGTCAGTGCCGGCAAAAACCTGCTGCGGCATGCTACCGTGCGCTATGTCTACGCTTTAGACTGTTATCAAAAAACCGGCAAGCCGGCCGCGGTTGCCTCCATCCGGCGGAAGGAGCATTTTCAAAAAAACAGCGGCGCGCCGGTGCAAATTAGTTTTGTTTATACGAACGGGCTGGGTCAGGTGGTGCTGGAAAAAAACCAGGCTGAGCCCGGCCCGGCGAAAGCCATCACCGTCAACCCGGATTCTACTTACACGGTGACGGAAGAGGACACCTCAAACTGGGAACCAAAACAGCTCCGCTGGATCGGCAGCGGTAAAAAGGTGCTGAACAACAAGGGCCGCGTTGTCAAAGAATACGAGCCCTATTTTTCAATAAACCACCATTTTGAAGACCTGCCGGAATTGGTGGAAAATGGAGTCACGCCGCTTTTTTATTACGATCCTTTGGGCCGTTTGTACAAAACCGAATTTCCCGACGGCACCCACGCTAAAACCGAGTTTGATGCCTGGAAACAGCACGTCTATGACCAAAACGATACCGTCCTGGAATCGGCCTGGTATCGGGAGCGGGTCAACCG
This sequence comes from uncultured Syntrophomonadaceae bacterium, assembly GCA_964556555.1. Classification (GTDB taxonomy): domain Bacteria; phylum Bacillota; class Ch66; order Ch66; family Ch109; genus CAYXHK01. The sequence continues at coordinate 4,673 of CAZKWP010000010.1, read as the reverse complement.
GCTCATCGACGCGGCCCTGCTTGAAGCGGGGAAAAATCCTGAACGGGAAAAGAGGGCGGCTGAACAAGCGGCTGAACACGCAAACACCCCGGTCACCCGGCACTTTAATCCGGGGGGGCGGCCGATTTTATCGATGGACCACAATAAGCATCCGCTCACCGGAGCCGATGAGTTTTACCTTACCCAAGCTGTTTTGGACCCGGAAGGGAACCTGCGCAGCGTAACCGATGCCCGGGGTATTCGGGCAATGCGGTATAAATATGACCTCCTGGGAAACCCGGTTTATCAGAACAGCCCGGACACCGGGCAGCGGTGGAAGCTCGCTAATGTACTGGGGAAGCCTTTGCGCACCTGGGACGAACGAGGCCATGAGTTCCGGTTTCAGTTTGATCTCCTGCACCGTCCCGTGCAGAGCAAAGTGAAGGGCGGCGACGGCGAGGCGGCGCTTGATCACGTATTCGAAAGGGTCTGTTACGGAGAAACGGAGCCGGAACCCGAGCTGAAGAATCTTCGGGGCAAAGTATTTCGCCGATACGATACCGGCGGGATGATTGAGACTCCAGCCTACGACTTTAAGGGACTACCGAATTCGACTGCCCGGCAGTTGTTTAACGGGTACCGGACCCTGGTCAACTGGACTGACGCCCGCCTGGAATCCGACCTGGAGCCGGAGCGGTATACTTTTCAGACCGAAACGGATGCGCTCGGGAGAATTACTCGGCAAACCACACCCGACGGCCGGACCATCGTCTTTTCTTACAACGAGACCGGACTGCTGCAGCAAGAAACGGTCGAGCACGCGGGTATTATGGACCCCGGCATTGGGATAAAAAACATTGACTATAATGAAAAAGGGCAGCGGTGTAACATTGTTTACGGCAACGGGGTAACCACTAACCTTTATTACGACCGGGAAACCTTCCGGCTGAATCGGCTGGAGTCAAAAAAGCCCGGCGGCGAAACTTTGCAGGATTTGGGATATACGTTTGATCCGGTTGGCAACGTTACGCACACTGAGGATCGGTGTATTCCGACGGTATTTTTCAACAACCAGAAGGTTATGGGGCTGTCGGCATACCGCTATGACGCCCTCTACCGCCTGACGGAGGCATCAGGCCGGGAAAGCAGCGCGGCGATTCCTTCCAGCCGCCAAGACAACTGGAACGACGCACCCTGCTTGCACCGATTGCACCCGAACGACCCCGTGGCACTGAGAAATTATATCCAAAGCTGTCAGTACGACGCAGTCGGGAATCTCCTGCAGCTTAAGCACCAGGCTGCCGGCGGAGACTGGACCAGAGATTACGATTATTCAGCGGAAAGCAACCGGCTGGTCAGCACCCAAAGCGGGTCAGATAATTACACTTACTCCCACCATGCGCAGCATGGATTTATGACTGCCATGCCGCACCTGGAAGAAATAGTCTGGAACTTCAAAGAGGAAATCGCAAAGACCGTACGCCAAAGGCGCACCGACGGGGGAACCCCGGAAACCACCTATTACCAGTACGACGGGCAGGGGCAGCGCCTGCGCAAAATAACCGAAAACCAGGCCAGCCAGGGCGTGACCCCAACAAAAAAAGAGGAACGGATTTATCTGGCTGGTTACGAAATCTATAAAAAACACAGCGGTCAGGATGCCGGTCTGGAGAGGGTAAGTCTTTGTCTGCTGGAACAGCAGCACCGGTTTGCCGTCATCGAAACTCGAAACGAGGTGGATGACGGGACCGAAAGGCAGTTGGTCCGATATCAGCTGTATAACCATTTAGGCTCGGTCAGTCTGGAACTGGATGGCACCAGTGAGGCGCGGGTAATTTCTTACGAAGAATATCATCCTTTTGGCACTACCGCTTACCAGGCCAATAACAACGCGGTCCGGGCTGCTGCCAAGCGCTACCGTTACACGGGCAAAGAGCGCGATGAGGAGAGCGGTTTGTACTATCACGGTGCGAGGTATTACGCTTGCTGGCTGGGACGGTGGATTTCAGCAGATCCAGCCGGGTTGGCCAGCGGAGTTAACCCGTATGCCTATGTCAGCAATAACCCCAATCGATACATTGATCCCAACGGCCTGGAAGAACTTGAAGTCGTCTCCCGGACGGTAACTCAAGCCGGTGACCGCACTTTCTATCATGTGATTGACTGGGGCGGACGATCTCTGGAAGGGGAAGGCTTCAGCATAGTCGGCAACCAGATGGCAAATATCCAACAGGAAGGGTTATATGCCGGAGGAGGCAAATATGGACAGGGTGCTTACGCCTTCGCCACCGAAGCGGAAGCACAGGGACTGGCTGGTTCGAGAAGGCCGTTTGCTGCTTTTCGGTTGGACCCGCAGACGGAAGTGGAAGAGATTCTTTTGCGCGGGGAAAGCGGTCGGACGACTACTTATATTCGCATTCAGTCTCAATCCGGCGGATCCTTCGTACGAACGACGTCCTTGGAATTTCGGAATGTATCCGGAGAGCAGCTGGCTACTTATGAAAGCGCCATTGAAAGTGAAGGCCTGGCTGCGGTCCGAACCACGTTGTCAGCCGAAGCGCAGGCGGCCAGAGCCGCCCCCGCTGCCCCCCGGCCGGCGCCGGCTGAACCAGCCCCAGCCGTGGCAACCAGGCCAACAGCGGTCAGACCAGCTGCGACGAGGCCAGTCGCACCCCGGCCGGCAGCCGCAGCCGCATCCGCTGCTGCCAGGCCGGCAGCTGCGGCCAGAACATCAGGAGGATCTTCCGGTTTGTCTGGGAGTATACTGCAAGCTGGAGCAGTTGCTTATTTTATGTATAGGGCCCATACGGCGGACACGAGTGCGGAGAGGCGTGATGCCCAAAATGCAGCAGTATTGAGCATGCTCGGACCGACCGGCTTAGCCGTACCCGTGTTGATGGAACTGTCTCCTTACCTGGAACCGGTAGTTGAACCAGTCGCCAGAGAGATGGCGGAAAGAGCGGTGGAAAGCGGAGCCTCGGCTCCACCAAGAGACCCGATCGGAGAAGCCGCCTGGTGGCTGCAAAGCTTTGGGATGCCTACAACCTGGTCAATGGGAATATTTCCTTGAAATTGAAACAGCAAGGGGGAAAAGATTATGCCGAGGCGGATTGAAAACTATACAGTCTACGGTAGGGTCCTTGATAAGCGCGGTCGCCCCGCTGCCAATCTGCAGGTGTGTGCCTATGATTGCGATCTGCGTTCGGAAGTGCTCCTGGGTGAAGCAGCAACTGACAAGAATGGGAAATATAAGATTGTCTGTCTTACCGGGCAGGGCCGGGAAGAAGACCAGAAAAAAATAGACCTGGCAATTAAGGTTTTTACGCCGGTGCAAAAAACGCTTCTTTTCGAGTCGGACCTGGAGGAGATGCGGTTTGACGCCTCGCTCCGGGAGGAAATTAACATTACCCTGGAAAAGGAATTAATGCCCGAAGTCGTCGAGTACACCTGCATCCTGCGGGAAGTTCAAGCTGCGGTAAAACGGGTCCCGATTGCCAGTTTGCAGGAAGATACAGAACACCGGGATATTACTTATCTCGCCAAGGAGTTAGATCTGGCCCCAGAAAAAATTGCCCACCTGGTCATGGCTCACCGGTTGCAGGCCGAATCCGGGATTGCCGCCGAATTTTTTTACGCCTTGCTCCGCAAGGACACCCTTTTAAAAAGCCACACAGGAGAACTCTGGCCGGACTGGCTTTATGTAGATGTGAATACGGAATTAAAACCCCTGCTCTATGCGGCAGCCCTGGTTGACCAGAAAGCGGCGGAGAGCGATGTGGCGGCGGCGATTGAGGAAATGCTGGTATCCCCCCGCGCAAAAGAGGTGCTGAGTCGGAATTTAGTCAGTTTACAGAAATTCAAAGACGAAGCGGCGGCCTACTATCAGAAGGAACGACCCCAGAAAATCCTCCGGCTGCTCAGCAATTTCATTTTGGAAGATAAAGTCACGGACGCGGAAAATCTTTTTCGGGAGCGCCAGGACAATTTAAAATCTTTTCTGAAAACCACAAACGAACAGCTGCTGAAGGAAAACCCGGCTGCCGGGACAGAATCGGAAATCTCCGTTCTGCTGGGCGAGCTGCTGGGCTTTGAGCAGGCAATCGTCTCCGATGTGCAAGAATCCTTAAATCTCAGGCAGCCGGCAGATTTGAAAAAGCTGGCGGCCTTGAATAAAGCCGGCTGGCGGGAGGTGCTCACGAAATCAGCCGAAAGGATCAAGCTGGCTGGCCGGCCTCTGAGTCCAAAATTAATTAATCAGCATGCCTCTGCGCTGGTGCGCAAAATGGAAAAAAGATACCCGGCCGCATCCTTCACGGCCCAACTGGCGCGGGAGGAAAAACGCATTTACCAGAATCAGGAGGAGATTCGGGACTTTTTAAATCAGCATGAAGACTTTGACCTGCAAACCAGTAACATCCAGCTGTTTCTCAAAGATAAACAGCTGGTTTCGCAAACCGGCAGCTCAATGCGGGAGGAACTGAAATCCGTCCAGCGGGTTTTCAAATTAGTGCCCCATTATCGAAAAACCAATGCCCTGCTGGAACAAAACATCCGCTCGGCCCACAGCATCGTCGCTGCCGGCCGGTCCCGTTTCCTCCAGGACATTGCTCCAAAAGCGGGCATAAGACCGGCGGAAGCCAAGGCCATTTATAGAAAGGCGGAACAGACCGCAGCGGCCGCGATGCTGCTGGCCG
>CAZKWP010000009.1:0-31204 GCA_964556555.1 uncultured Syntrophomonadaceae bacterium | reverse complement strand
AAACGGGGCCCCTCGGTACAGATGTAAGTCCCGTTAAAATGCACGTTCATGGCTAAATCTTTGGCATTGCGAAACAGAACCTGGCGCAGTTCCCGGCAGTAAGGGTTGGTAACGTCAACGTGAAAAACGCCGGCTTCTCCCCCCTCATAAAAGGACTGTTCCCGGCCCCGCGTAAAGTCTAAAAACTGGTCGACCATCACCAGGTCAGTCGGTTTCATGTCTGAATTCAAAGAACCCACCGCAGCCGTAGCAATAACCCGTTCCACTCCTAATTCCCGCAGACTCCATATATTAGCCCGGTAGTTGATCTTATGCGGGGGCACCGAGTGTTTTTCTCCGTGCCGCGGAACAAAAACCACCTCTTGATCTTGATATTTACCAATAAGCGCGCGAACCTCCCCATAAGGAGTCGGCACGATTTCTTCCTGAATATTAGTCAGAATCCCCGGGTCATATACCCCGGTTCCGCCAATAATTGCGATACGGGCACCCATATATACTCTCCTCTTTCCTCTTTCGTTTTTCGTTCTCCCGGTTAAGCAAACAAAGCTTCGATGAACTCTTCGGCGGAGAAATCCCGCAGATCATCCATTTGCTCGCCAATTCCAATCAGTTTAACCGGGATTTTTAATTCGTCGCCAATCGCAATCACAATCCCGCCTTTGGCTGTACCATCCAGTTTAGTAAGCACAATCCCGGTTACCCCGGCGGCCTCGGTAAACATCTTGGCCTGCTGGATCGCATTTTGCCCGGTAGTGGCATCTAACACCAACAATACTTCGTGGGGAGCGCCGGGACACTCTCTTTCCACCACCCGGCGCACCTTCTTTAATTCTTCCATTAGGTTTACCTTGGTATGCAAACGCCCGGCCGTATCCGCAATCAGGATGTCCGCCCGGCGGGCCCGCGCGGCTTGCAGGGCGTCAAAGACTACCGCGGCCGGATCCGATCCCTCTTTATGGCTGATTACCTCAACCCCGGCCCGGTTTCCCCAAATCTCCAGCTGGTCTATGGCCGCCGCCCGAAAAGTATCCGCAGCAGCTACGACTACCCGTTTACCAAGCTGTCGGTAACGATAAGCCAACTTGCCAATCGTTGTGGTTTTGCCGGCGCCATTGACACCAACCACTAAAATAACGGCGGTCTGGTCGGCCGGTAAATGCAAAGGCGCTCCCTGATCTTGCAGCACCAGGGAGATTTGCTCTTTTAGCAGTTCTTTTAGCTCAGACGATTCCGTAAGTTTTCTTTCCTTAACTTCCCGGCGCAGACCTTCGATTAAGCGCAGGGTGGTGTTAACCCCTACGTCCGCTTGAATCAAAACGTCTTCTAACTCGTCAAACAGTTCATCGTCTATGGTCTTGCGGAAAGTTAACACCTGCTCGACTTTTTCGACCAGGTTTTGCCGCGTCTTCGTCAGACCTTCCTTTAACTTGGTTACCGATAACGTATCTTTAATCGTTTCCTTGGTCTCTTTAATAGTTTCTTTGATCCGACTGAACAGCCCCATAAATAAAACCTAGCTCCTTTACCACTTTTGGATACAGATTACCACAACGGAGTAGTCCGTGCAATTACCAAGCGACTCCCGGAATGAAGCAAGGGGACGGTTCTCTTGCTTCATCCTTGCTTCCTCTTACCAATCAACCCCCAAATTTATCCCGACCCGCCACTGTGCCCCCGGATTCAGTTCCAAGTGCCAAATGGGCATCACCGCCGAGGATTGATAGCATTTTTCCCAACCGTTTTCAGACTGGGACACGGTTTCCACCGGAAAGCGCCACAAGGTTGCGGGGCGATCCCACTTGATTTCCACCGTTCCTTTAAGAACATCGTCAACCAGTTGCAGTTGGCTGACACCGGTATCTTCTTTCCGTAAATCCAAGGCCCCATTCCAGTCACCTTGGCCTTCCAGCTGGTAATGGCCTCCCGGTCCGCCGCACGAAGGCATAGACAGATTGCATTCCACGCCAAACCGGAAAGAGGCGGCTTGCTGGCTGCAATTCTTTATACCATACTTAACAATTAAATGCCGATCAGCAAAGGTAAAGGTTTTGGTCAATTCCAGCGGAATCCACGTCTCCCCGTCCCACGCCCCGCCCTGCCGGCGCAGGCAGATGGTGCCGACCACTTTTCCCGCGCTGTTTAAGGCTAATTCCCCGTCTGACGCCAACAATTCATATGCCTGATTCACAAAATCTCCCTGCTCCGAGTATTGGCAGTTGGCAAACTCATTCAGGCTGATCTGCTCGCCCAAAAAATGATCAATGAACATCCGCCGGGCGTACCAGTCGTAAGCTAATTCCTTGCGCAGCTGCTGGTCGGTCTCCGTCTCCCGGGCGTGGATCGTCGCTACCCCTTCTTCCTCGACCGGGGAGGTAACCGGCTCTGCCTCTTGGTCGTGATAATGCTCAAAACGCCGCTGCAGCGTATTCAAGAGGTTGTAACCCAGGGATTTGACACTGAATTCGAAAAGTTGTCCGCCCCCGGGAGGAGTCAGGCCAACGGTGTAAAAAGGCGTAGAGATAAGCACTTCTTCCCGGCTATCCTTATTCAGGTCGAGAAAGTCGGTCCAGACCGCTCCGGCTGGATTTACCCCCAGTTTCCGCTCTTCCCGCTGCCGGGCCGCGTCGAGACACCTTTCCGCTTTAATCAAATAGCGGTAAATAGCGTGTCGCAAATGGGGCAAATACAATCCGCCAAAAACGCCGTGCCAATAAGCATCGTTCGTCTGGGCTTTATAAATCAATTTCTGTGCTGCATCCCGTTCCTCCGATTCTGGGAGCTGCTTAATCCGGCTCCTGAGATATAGCATCTTCTTATGCATCTGATTACTTTCCGGGTACTTAACTAAAAAATTCTTCCAGATTCCTCCGTGCAGGAAAGGGCGTACGATTTCCAGTTTGTCCAAATCCTCCAATTCTCTTTGGACCCGGCCTAAAAGACCAGCCTTAACTGCGGGTAAGGACCATTGGTTCATTTCGAAATAGGAAGTCGTCGGCAGATAAATCCGGCCAAGCGCGGACCGGGTATCTTTCACTTGAGAGAAGGTCATAGTTTTCAGCCAGTCCTGGTTCGCTTCCAAGGCGCTTAAAAACTGGTCGAGCCAGCCTTCGGTATAGACCCAGTTATACGTATCGGGCCAGCTCCCGTATTTTTCGCCATCGTCCACCACGACTACGCAGCGTTCCCCGGATTCATCCGCAACCTCCGCCAGGTACTCCAGCGATTTTTCCACCGGCTGAAACGGTGTCAGGTAGCGCAGTTGAGCATCAATCGGAAATACCGCCAGGGGATGTCCTTCTTCCTCAGTTATGTAATAACCATACAAATTTTCCGGATCCAAACCGGCACTGATAAAATGCGAATCGTCAACCAGCACATACTCGATTTTGGATTTTACCAGACTTGGCACAATCGAAGATTCCCAGACCCGTTCCGCCAGCCACATTCCCCGGGGGCTCTGCCCAAACTTGTCCAGGAGATAGTTAGAAAGAAGCTGTACCTGACTGCGCCGGTCTTCTTCCGGAATGGAGGCCAGGATTGGTTCATAATAACCGCCGCCCAAAAGTTCCACTTGGCCGGCTTCGACTAAGGGCCGAACCAGATTAAACCACTCGGGATGGTGGTCTTCGATCCATTCCAATAACCCTCCGGTATAATGCAGGGTAATTTTAACCCCCGGGTGCCGGGAAATCACTTCGATAAAGGGCCGATATGAGCGCTGATACACGTCTTCAAACACAAAATCAAAATTTCCCGCCGGCTGGTGGCAATGAATCCCAAATAATAGGTTTACTTTTCGTTTTAACTGTTCCGGCGTCTTGTTATGCACCGTCTGCACCACCTATCTGCGATTATTGCTCGATTTGGGGCACGGTTATTTTTAGGGACTCGTGGGAAGGCCAGCGTTCCAGCTCGCCCCGCTCATTTTGCACTATGATCTGCATCCCAAAATCATCGCCCGCCTCTATGCCCAGTTTTTCCATCGGCACTGCTAGTTCCAAAACTCCATCCAAAGAACAAGTCTTAAGGCTTTCCGAAACTTCTTCCAGGTTCTGCTCCGATAAAAGGTCCACCCGAACCCCTTCTTCCTGGTTTTCATTTCCGCGGGTTGCCCGTAATACGAAAATTTTTTCACCGTCCAGCACAAAATGGATCTGCGGTTCATTGCCGTAAGCCGAAATCAGGTTGGGATTGCTCCCCTTAAGCCAGGCACAGCCATCGCCTTCCATCCGCAAATAAAAGTATTGCTCATCAAATCCGTAACAGATCCGCTCCACCAGATAATTCGAACGCTGCATCGCCCCTGAGCCCAGATTAAAGTCGTAGGAGCCCGCCAGTTTCCATTCCTCGGGTTGCCATACGTTCGGCCGAATCACACAACCGTCAATGACCGGGCGAATCGTTTCAACTGGTTCGGGAACCGGCAACTGCTGCAGATCCAGAGCGGTAATTAGCGGGTAATTCAGGTACTCGGGCGGCTCTCGGTCCAGGGACTGGTATACATTCTTCAAGTGAAGGCGATACAATTCATCAAATTCCCGGTCCAAAGCGCTGGAATGGGTATCGCCAAACCACCAGAACCAATCGCTGCCCTCGGCAATCATCATCTCCTGCCAGGCCATCTCCCGTTTTTCGTCCGAAGTCTGTTCCGCCGAGTAATCCTCAAGAACTTGGCGGGTTTCGGTTAAGTAGTCCCAGGCCAAATTTTTAGTTGGGTGGCCAATCCAGGTGCTGAAGTCAGCATTAATCCAAGAACCCGGATAAATCCGCGTGGTTCTTTCGTTTACGGGATATCGCCAAAGATACTCCGAAAAGGTGACCAGTTCCAGTTCTGGATGCTCCGCTAAACCGCGGTAAATCCCAGTCAAAAAATCATAACCCTGACGATAATAGTACTCCCAGGCATTTTCCCCGTCCAGAATAATACAGATTAAATTATTCCGATCCTGAGGCAGCCCCCTTTTTAGATTCACTAAGCGATTAATAAAATCCCCTATCGCATCCTGGGTAAACCAGCGATGGTAAACAAAGCCGATCAAATCCGAAATCAGATGATCCCGAAAGAATACCGCCAGCTGTCCTCCCTCCGCCTCCCAAAGATACGGCTGATACAAAAACTCTCTGGTATTAAATGACCTCCCCAATCCGCAAAGGGTATTACTTAAAATGTTCTCATCGGTGGCCGTCCAGACTAGACCATTGCGGGCAATCAAGTCTAAGGCCGCATTGCTAACCGAACCCTCCGAAGGCCATATCCCCCGGGGACGCCGGCCAAAAACCGACTCATGGTACGCCAGCCCTCCCCGAATTTGACTATCGGCATCCGCCGGATAAGCAAAACGGTTTCGCGGTTGAATAGACCCTGGTCGAGAATTATGGTTTTCGTCCGTATCACATAAGAGCGGCAAGATCGGATGGTAAAAGGGGCTGGTGGTCAATTCCACCCGGCCGCTCTCCATCAGCCGTTGGTACAACGGGATAACCTTTCTGATAACTTCCCGCTGTTTTTCTATCACACGCCGTTTGTCGGCTTCCGAAAACCCCCGGCCTTTTCGGATGAACTCTTGAATTTCCGCATCTTTATCCTTAACGGTCTGCCCAAACCAGGTCAGATTAAACCAGACTTGTAAATCCAGGTAATCCTGCTTAGCCCATTGCGCCAACTTGTCCTCAACCCGATACGGATCACCACGCAGCTCTTCCAATTCCGCATACCGGGGATAAGGTCGAATCATATGCTCCGGATGGGCGTGAAAGAAATTATTCAAAATAAAAAGTTGATCCTCCCGGTCCAGACTTCCCGCATCCTTAAGGGTCTTTTCCAGGTATAAGTCAGTTCCTTTTCCCTCTGCGTAATCTAAAAGCTGATCTAGAAGAGAAGGGACAAAGTTGAAGGTAACCCGAGCTCCCTCAACCTCCTCCACGATTTTTCCCATGTCATAATAGCCCTTAATCCCATGCAAGCGAACCCACGGCAGCCGGTATTGATTCGTGCGCAAATCTTTATAGCAGGGTTGATGCATATGCCAAAGGAAGGCAATATTCAGCTTACTTCCCATTAAACCATTCCCTTCTGTATACCGAGCTTTGCTTATATTATCATCTAAAAGACTATATGCAATACCCGGCTTGGTCTATAATCCTAAATTTTAGGATTGTTATGTCATTTACCCAGCCTGCGCTACGGTATTGGTCAACTGTACGGAAATTAGTTTGGAGACCCCTTTCTCCTCCATGGTCAGACCGTACAACGCTTCCGCGGCTTCCATCGTTCTTTTCCGGTGCGAAACAATAATGAACTGGGTTTTTTGGGCCAGGCGGCTCAAGAACTGGGCAAGCCGGTCCACATTCGGCTCATCCAGGGCTGACTCGATCTCATCTAACACACACAAATGACCCGGCCGCACCTGCAGCATGCCAAACAGCAGAGCAATGGCACTCAGTGCCTTTTCGCCGCCGGAGAGTAGCGCCAGGTTTTTAAACTTTTTCCCGGGCGGCTGCGCCACAATCTCAATCCCCGACTCCAGTGGTTTCGTTGCATCAATCAGAAACAGCCCAGCTTTACCGCCCCCAAAAATGTCCTGAAACACCTGATTAAAGCTCTGATTAACCCGCTCCAGGCCGGTTAAAAAGCGGTCGGTCATTAAAGCGTCCAATTCAGTGATTACTTGCTGCAAACCCCGTTTCGCCTCCCGCAGGTCGGCAATCTGTGCACTTAAGAATTCTACCCTTTCTTTAACTCGGGCATACTCCTCCACCGCGCCTAAATTCACTTCGCCCAGGCCGGCTAAGGCTTGCTGCAGCTCCTGAATTTTTTGCCGGACACTGGGGCCATTCAGCCGGCAGGCGCCGGTCCGGCCGAGTAAAAACTGAGCGGTCTGGGCTGCGTCAATTTGGTGAACCTCTGCCAACCGGTCCTGCCAACCCTGCGCCTCGGATTCCGCTTTGGTTTTTTGCAGCTCGAGCTTATGCATCCGCCCGGTCAACCGTTCTAAATCGCCCCGGTTCTGTTCCAGCAGCGCCGCAAAACGCCGCATCTTTTCTGATTTAATTTGATAGTCGCTCTGGAGCAGCTTTAACTCATCCTGCTGATTTATAATCTCGGTTTGGGTTAGTCCCGCCTGGAGGCGCTGTTTCTCTATGGCTGCGGCTTGCTCGATTTTAACCGCCTCGATTGTGATAAGCTGCTCCCCGTTTTTGGCCAGCCCCTGTTTGATCGAGGCTGCTTCGTTTTCTATTCGCTGCAAGTCCTCCGCCAGGCTTTGCAGACGCTGAATCCCGCCGGCCTTGGTTTCCCGGAGCCGGGCTATGGTCTCAGCAATCTCCTGCAGCCGCCGGTCGTGTTCCTGTAAAGCTGTCTGTTTCTGCTGCAGGTTTTGCCGCAGTGCCGCTTCCTCCTGCGCGTACTCTTCCAGAAGCTGCTCCAGCTGCTGCAGTTCCTGCTGGTTTTCGCGGCTCCGTTCCCCTAAGTCCTGGGCTTCACCATCGATTTCACTAAGGTCTTCCCGCAGCCGCTCGATTTCCGGCTGCAGCTGAGCCGCTTCTTTTTGATTGACTGATTGCGCTAACTCCAGCTGGTGTTGTCTTTGCTCCAGCTCGGCTTTTAGTTTTTGCTGTTCCTTGGCAAACGATTCCCGGGCCATAAGCTGCTGTTCGGCTGCGGCTAAGGCTTCCTGCTGCAGTGCCAGCGTAGCCTTAAGCTCGGCCACTTCCCGACTGCGGCCGATAATTCCACTGCTGCGGGACGGGAGACTGCCCCCGGTAATGGCGCCACCCGGGTTGATTACCTCCCCGTCCAGGGTAACGATTTTCTGGGCAAAACCGCGCTCCCGGGCTAATCTGGCCGCAGCCTCCAGGCTTTCTGCCACCCAGACCCTCCCCAGCAGCAACTCGGCCACTGGGGCATATTCGGGTTCAAACTGAACGAGTTCTGCCGCGCGTCCCAAAAATCCCGGGGATGAGTTATTGCTGAGGCGGTTCGCCAAAACTGGGGGGCGCAAGGCATCTAAAGGTAAAAAGGTAGCCCGGCCGTACTGTTTCGCTTTTAAAAAGAGAATCGCGGCCTGGACATTTTTTTCGGTGTCCAGGACCAGGTACTGGGCAGCCCCGCCTAAGGCTACTTCTATCGCTTTTTCATAGCGCGCTGGAATGCGCAATAATTCCGCGACAACCCCGCGCACCCCAGCCCCAAAACTCTCCCGGCTGCGGCCCTGCATGATCTCCCGGACCGCCCGGGAATAACCTTCGTAACTTTGTTCCATCTCCTTTAGAACCCGCAACTTCGACTGCGCGGCCAAAACTTTGGCTTGTTGTTCCTTTGCCTTTTCCCGGAGCTGCCGCAATTCCGATTCCAATTCCGCAGTTTCGGTCAGATTTAAAGCTTTTTGATGCTGCAGGTCCAAGAGTTGGGGCTTTAGGCTGCTTAACTCCTGCAATACGGCCTGGAGGCGCTCGGACAAGGTTTCCTGACGACGGCGAAAACCCTGCTGCTGCCCGTCAATTTGCCGCAATCGGCGCTGCCGGTTTTCTTCCTGCAGCCGCAAGCGGTTTATTTCGTTCCGCCGCTCCGCCCCGCTCTTTAGGATTTCTATAAGCTCGCCTCTCAATCCCTCGATCTCCTCGAATTTTACCGCTCTTTCCAAACTGCCGTCCGCCTTTTGGTTCTCCAGATCCTTCAATTCTTGTTCCTGTCCGAGGTCATCTATCGTAAAATCGGCCGATTTAGCCTGTTTTTCCAATCGCTCCTGCTCCAGCTTTTTCCAGCGGTGCGTTAATTCCTGCTGACGCTCCTCAAATTCCGCCCGCTGTTTTTCCAAAGTCTCCTGTTTTTCCTGGAGCAGTTGAAGGGTCAAAGCGTTTCTTTCCGCCCGATGCCGGAGCTCCTGCAGCTTTTCGGCGGCTTGATTTGCGGCAGTTTCTGCTGCTTCCGCTCCGTTACGCAGGTCCGCCAAACCCTGAATTTGGCTGGCGAGTTCTTGTTCCTGCCGGGCCGCTTTAGTCTGCAGGTCTTCCCAGGCTGTGTGCGCCTGTTTCCGCTTTTCCTCGAGATCCGCCCAGTTCTGCAGCCAAATTCCCTTTTCCAGGCTGGTTAACTCCGCCTGCTGCTCCCGGTAAACTTGCGCCCGCTGCGCCTGTTCCGCCAAAGGAGCAACCTGTCCCGCCAATTCCTGATGGAGGTCCTCCAACCTTACGAGCGAATGCTCGGTGTCCTCCAATTTACGCAAGGAGTCTTGTTTGCGGTGCAAATGCCGGGTTAGCCCCGCCACCTCTTCAATTAACCGTCTTCTTTCTTCCGGGCGCGAATTAATTACCGCATCTACCCTGCCTTGACCAATAATCGTACAGGAATCGTAACCGATCCCGCATTCCTGAAGCAGGTTTTGGACTTCCCTGAGCCGACAGGGCTGCCGATTGATTAAAAATTCACTTTCCCCGGAACGATACAACCGCCGGGTGAGGCGGACTTCACTATAGTCGACCGGCAAGATTCCTGAAGAATTATCTAAGGTAACGGATACCTCCGCCATTCCCACGGGTTTGCGGCGATCGCTGCCCGCAAAAATAACGTCTTCCATCCTGCTTCCCCGCAGAATCCGGGCGTTCGGTTCACCGAACACCCAGCGGATCCCATCGATGATATTGCTTTTGCCGCAGCCGTTAGGTCCGACTACCGCGGTTATCTGACCGGTCAGCTCAATATCCAGTCTTTCCGCAAACGATTTAAATCCCTGCATCTCCAAGCGTTTGAGAAACATGGCCCCTCCCTATAAAGCAACAGACTTATTTAGTTAAAGCACCTGTTCGCGTTAGCATTAGCGTTCGCTCTCGCTCCCGCTACGTTTCGCCGGATTAAAACCAACCGGCAATTCCGCAATTAGACCAAAGATTTATGGATCCCGGTTATCCCCTGATTTATGGTTTGGGCGGGTCAAAGGCGACATCCCCGGCAATGACCTGATAGACGCTGCCATCCGCTAATCTGAGCCGCAAGCTACCGTCGAGCTCCACCTCTTCGGCAAATCCCTCGATCGTATCGTCAAGCATCTTGATCTGCACCTGGTTTCCCAGCGTTGCCGAGAGTTGTCTCCATTCCGCCAAAATCTCGGGAAACGCTCCCTTTTGCCAAAGTTCATAGTACTTTTCCAGTTCCTCCAGGCAACGGCGCAGTAAGACCAACCGGGATACCGGCTGCTTTAAGTGCGCATTCAAGGAAGTGGCAGTGGCGTTTATTTCCGGTGGGATAGAATTGAGATTTAGGTTCACGTTAATCCCAATTCCAACGACCAAAAAGTTAATCCGGCCGATTTCAGAATTCATTTCGGTTAGGATCCCAGTGATTTTTTTTCCCTCCAGCAGCAGGTCATTCGGCCACTTAATCCGAATTTTGAGACCGGTTTCCCGGCGCAGGGCCTGAGCTACGGCTACCGCGGCGACCAAAGTTGCCCGCGGCGCTTCCGGGGGCAGCATGTTCGGCCGCAGGATGAAAGAAAACCAGAGACCTTCCCCCTCCGGAGAAATCCATGCCCGGCCCAGCCGGCCCTTCCCTTTGGTCTGCCTTTCAGCCACCACCAGGGTGCCCTCAACTGCGCCCTGCTGGGCTAACCGGCGAGCGATTTCATTCGTGGAATCAACTTCAGGGTAATAAACCACCTCTTGGCCTAGGTAGGCTGTTTTTAAGCCGGAAGCAATCTCCGCCGGCAGCAGCAAATCCGGCCGTTTTAGCAGCCGATACCCAATTCGGGGCTGCGCTTCAATTTCGTAACCCTGCTCCCGCAAACTTTGAATCTGTTTCCAGACGGCAGTCCGGGAAACCCCCAGGATCTCACTTAGCTGTTCCCCGGATACGTAATCATCCGTACGTTCCAACTCCGTCAAAACGGGTTTTTTCTTCAATCTGAAGTCCTCCTTAGGGTAATCTTACCTCATTATACCAAAACTAAAAAAAGCTGCGCTAGCGCAGCCCGGATCTTAGTTTAATTGTTAATCTCTGGAATTGGCATGTCATTATCTGGGCTCTACAATGAATTTAATGGCTGTACGGACTTCTCCATCGATGTTAATCTCCGCAAAAGCCGGCACCACCACTAAATCTAAACCATTCGGTGCCACAAATCCCCGCGCAATGGCAATTGCTTTAATGGCTTGATTTACCGCCCCGGCGCCTACCGCTTGAATCTCAACTCGGCCTTTTTCCCTGATAACTGCTGTGAGTGCCCCAGCCACCGATTTTGGAATTGATTGAGCGGATATCCGTAGTACGTCCATGGTTTATCCTCCTTCGTTAATTTAGCTAAAAACAAATTCAGTAATTCAATATAATTTAATTAGCTGCTTCCATAATTTAAGGGTACAGCTGCGAATTATTATAAAATTCTACATTTGGTTAAAAATTCCTGCCAGTTTAAATAATTTTCTCTCGACCCGGTCTCGTCCATAAGCCTTAGATCCCGTAGGGGCATTGTTTCATCCCCGATAATCTTTATGGACTGTCGCCGTTTCAGCTCAATTTTTTTCAAATTAGCCCGGTGCTGACCAATCAGACGGGAAAAATAACGGGGATTGCTTACCAAAACGAGCTGATGGGAGGACTCGCCGCGCTTCCCGCCTGGATGCTTTGCGCCGCGGATCTCGTGACCGAGCGGCTGAATCTCTTTAGGCCCAGGTAAAGTCGATGTGGAAGCTTTGGCTTCTTCCCACTTGGCCAGCAGATACTCCAACTGCCGCAAAGCCACCGCGGACTCGACCAATTCGCCAAAAGCCGGATGAAAAGGGCCGGCGATTATCTCGCCTGGTTTTAAAAGGCTACCTGTGGTTTGCAGCCCCATACGGATAATCGGAATCTCCCGACAGTTAAAACTGATGTAAAGCCTTTCCGTCCAATCAATCGCTTCTGCTAGGGTTAAGGGAGAATAACTTCCCATCTGGTATAGTTTATGCAATAAGGTCCCCCGCATAACAACCGTGGGATAGATTCGCACAAAATCCGGGCGCAGCTCCCCTAATCCCTGACCGGTGGCCAGACTCTTATCCCGGGTATCCCCGGGTAAACCGAGCATCATCTGCAGACCGAGTTTAAGTCCGGCATCCTGAATCAAGCGGGCGGACCGCTGCGTATCCTCAGGGGTATGCCCTCTCCCGGCGGCAATTAAAACCCCCGGGTCTAAAGACTGCGCGCCCAGTTCCACGGTTCGGACTCCCCACTTTTTTAAATGCTTGAGCCCAGCCGCGTCAATTAAATCCGGCCGAGTGGAGATTCTGATCCCTTCAATCAAGCCTTCCTGACAGGCCTGGTAGGCCGGGGCCAGAAGAGCTTCCTGTTCGCTGGCCGCTAACCCGGTAAAACTGCCTCCATAGAAAGCGGCTTCAACTACAAAACCGGCCGGAATCGTCGCCCGGTATTCCCGCAGCTGCTTCGCCACCTCCGCTCCCGTAGGGGGACGACTGCTCCCGCTGATCGATTTTTGATTGCAGAACACACAAGTATGGGGGCAGCCCTGATGCGGCACAAAAAAAGGAATAATCCGCCACTGTTTATCCATCATTATCTCCCTGTGGTTAATTCTCCAACTCCAGCTCCATTTTTTCCAACGCGACCTGGGCGGCCCGCTGCTCTGCTTCTTTTTTATTACGGCCTTCACCTTTCCCTAAGAGCCTGCCCTGGTAAAATACCCCGGCAATGAAGCGCTTATTGTGGTCGGGTCCAGATTCTTTAATAATGTTATAAGTTACCCCTGCCGAGCCGGCCCGCTGTACCGCTTCCTGCAGCGCGGTCTTATAGTCTCCCAGGCACCCCTGAGGAGCCCGGTTCATACTTTCCCCTAAATGCGTAAGCACCAGCGCTCGGACGGACGGCCAGCCTGCGGTCAGATAAGTCGCGCCAATCACTGCCTCCAGAGCATCAGCGAGGATCGAAGGTCTTTCCCTGCCGCCGCTTAACTCCTCGCCTCGGCCTAAATGGAGATAGCGGCCTAAATCCATTTTCCGGGCGGTTTCCGCCAAGCTGGCTTCGCAAACCGCATTGGCCCGGATTTTCGTCAACTCTCCCTCGGAACAAGCGGGAAAGGTCTGATACAGGTACTCCGCCGCAATAACTCCCAGCACGGCATCGCCTAAAAACTCCAGACGCTGATTATGGACTATGCCCAGGCCCTGGTTTTCAAAAGCATAGGAAGGATGGGTAAGCGCCTGGTCTAAGAGCGTAATATCCGTGCTTTCCACCTGCCAATCCTGCAGCAGTCTTAATAACTCTTCTTTTCGGCTTTCGTCCAAGCTCGAAACCTCCCAGCAAAACAAATAGACCCCCGCAGAAAACATCCACCGGGGCCTTTAGCCCAGACACAAACTGCTTATTTTAAAGCACCCTTAATATACTCCACGATTTGGCCGACTGAAGCAATGTTTTCGGCCTGTTCATCGGGAATTTCCAAATCAAATTCATCCTCCAGGGACATCACAATCTCCACCACATCCAGGGAATCCGCCTCTAATTCCTGGAAGGTTGTTTCCAGCTTAATTGCCTGGGCGTCAAGGTTTAGATGATTACTAATTATCGAGCGAACCCTTTCGAAAATTGTATCCATCCTCTTCCTCCTCGTACTATTTACTAGATCTCGTACTGTTTACTAGATTAAGATTAAACAACTGCGATACTTTAATTTTGCTGCAGGGCAGCCGTTAACCGGCCGATTAAATCCTTATCCGCGCTTTCTTTGGCTGCCCGAATCGCGTTGCCTATAGACTTGGCTTTAGAACTTCCGTGGCAGATAATACTGATGCCCTTCACACCTAGGAGCGGCGCTCCGCCATATTCTGTGTAATCCAGCCTGGCTTTCAGCTTCTGCAGATTAGGTAATAACGCTGCTCCGCTGGCGGAAGACCCGGTATTTAATTGACCCAATTCATCTTTAAGCAGCCGAATAATCATTGCGGATAATCCTTCAGAGAGTTTTAAAATTATATTTCCGACAAACCCGTCACATACCAGGATTTCCGCTGGGCCGGAAAAGATTTCCCGACCTTCAATGTTTCCCGCAAAATTCAGCGGCGTTTGTTTTAAGAGCTGGTAAGCCTGTTTGGTCAGTTCGTTGCCCTTACTCTCTTCTTCCCCCACGTTTATCAATCCGACTTTCGGCTGATTGAGTCCCAGAACCGCTGTGGCAAAAGCACTGCCCATTAAGGCAAACTGTTCCAGATGATTGGGTCGGCAATCCACATTGGCGCCGGAATCAAGCAGCACCTTCGGTCCGGTTAAGCCCGGCAAAACGGTAGCGATCGCCGGCCGTTCAACCCCCGGCATGCGGCCCAATATCAGTAAAGCGGCTACCATTTGCGCCCCGGTACTGCCGGCCGAAACGATCGCATCGGCCCGGCCTTCTTTGACTAGTTGGGTGGCTACGGCTATGGAGGCATCTTTCTTTTTGCGCAGCGCAAACACCGGTTCTTCGCCCATGGCAATCACTTGACTGGCGGGCACCACTTCCAGGCAGGCTTCCGCCCGGCCCGGTTCAATATTACCCAACTGCACCTGATAAGCAATCTCTTCCCAGATTATTTCGGGCTGACCGACCAGTAAAACCTGTAAATCCAGCTGGTTAACGGCTTGAACCGCCCCAGCCACCAGTTCCCGAGGAGCAAAATCTCCTCCCATGGCGTCAAGAGCCACTCTCATAAGCTTAACTGGCCCCCCTGTCTAAATTCAGCATATGGAAAAGTGCTGCTTCAGGCAGCACTCAACCGACAAGTTTTATAATTCTAGGCCTGACTTTGAACCTCTCGGCCAGCGTAATGGCCGCATTTTGGACAAATCCGATGCGGCAATTTCAATTCGTGGCATTGAGGACACTCATTAAAACCGGGGGCAGAGATTTTCTGCATGGCCCTTCTCCGGCTAGTCCTGGCTTTCGATCTTTTCCTGGCTGGTACTCCCATCTTTTGCACCCCCTTCATTGCTACAACTTAATATTTATTATATTTTTAAAGATTTATCTGCGGTCTTATTGTGATTCCTTGATTTCCAGCAGTTCCTTCAGGATGGCTAAGCGGGGGTCTCCTACCTCCGGCTCACATCCACAAGCGGCAACGCTTAAATCCTGACCGCACTGCGGGCATAATCCCGGGCAATCCGGCTGACAGACAAAGCTCATGGGCATAGACATCACCAGGTTTTCGAAGACAAACTCCCGCATTTCGATTGGCTGATCCTCAAAAATCTCGTAGTCATCGGACTCCTGACCGGGTTCAAGCTGAATCCCCATTTCGTCCAGGTCTTTGCGGTGCACAAACTCCAAGTTGAAATCAATCTGCACCGGTGCCTCCACAACTTTAAGACAACGGCCGCAGGCCCGGCTGATTTTTGTATTGATCCGACCTTTTAAATGGATTATCGTCCCGGCCCGTTCTAATAAGATATCAACGGATACCGGGTCCAGAAACGATATCTCCTCCCCGGTTAAGATTAAGGGAGGAAACTCTTCCTCAAAATGATACCTCCTGGTGGCTTCAGGATCTTTCCGAAAACCCGGCAAATCAACCACCATTGGAATCACCTGCCTTTTACCATGGTCTATTATACCGATGCTCTCCGGGGTTTGTCAAGAATTGCCCTTAAGACATATAAATGCCCCTCAGGGTATGGGCTTAATCTCCCCTAGGGGCATTTAATCAGCACTACAATTTTTTGGTTGTTTAGCGATCTTAGATGAATACGCCTTTAGTCGCCAGCCGGTAGGTGTCGGTAGCAATCACTAATTCTTCGTTAGTCGGGATTACAAAAATCCGGATCTTCGAATCTTCGGTAGCTACGTCTACTTCCTTGCCGCGGGTTTTATTCTTTTCGTTGTCCATCTTGATACCCAGGAAGTCTAAGTTTTCACAGATCATTTCCCGGTTCGGGATGCCATTTTCGCCTAAACCAGCCGTAAAGACGATCGCGTCACAGCCGTTCAGCTTGGCGATATAACCACCGATATAGGATTTAACCCGGTTGGCGTAGACCTGCAGGGTAAGTTTGGCGCGGGCATTTCCCTTGTCGGCGGCTTCCCCGATGTCGCGGAAGTCGTTGCTGACGCCGGACAGGCCTAATGCGCCCGCTTTTTTATTTAGGTAATTATTGATTTCCGCCGGACCCATGTTCAGTTTTTCCATAATGAAGAACACGATCGCCGGGTCAATGTCGCCGCTCCGGGTACCCATTACGAGACCTTCCAGCGGAGTGAAGCCCATGGAAGTGTCAATAACTTTGCCGCCTTTTACGGCCGCTACACTGGCTCCGTTGCCCAGATGCAAGGTGATGATTTTAGTGTCTTCGACTGGTTTGCCCAGCAGAGCCGCGGCCCGTTGGGTCACATAGTAGTGGGAAGTGCCGTGGAAGCCGTAACGCCGGACTTTATACTTTTCGTAAAGTTCATAAGGAAGCGCATACATGAAATTTTCGGGCGGCATGGTTTGATGGAAAGCCGTATCGAAAACTGCCACGTGCGGAACGTTGGGCATCAAGCTTTCGCAGGCTTCAATCCCCATCAGGTTCGGGGGGTTATGCAAAGGAGCGATGTCGAAACAATCGCGGATAACTTGTTTAACCGCGTCGTCAATGATCACGGATTCGGCAAAAGATT
The DNA here is from genome assembly GCA_964556555.1 of uncultured Syntrophomonadaceae bacterium. Classification (GTDB taxonomy): domain Bacteria; phylum Bacillota; class Ch66; order Ch66; family Ch109; genus CAYXHK01. Next base: position 14,588 of record CAZKWP010000009.1, on the reverse strand, counting down.
CGCCGCCGTGTACAACCCGGTGGCCAACCGCTTTAATTTCGGCTAAGTCTTTTACTACTCCATAATCCGCATTGGTCAAGGTATCCAAAACCAACTGCATCCCGGCGGTATGGTCTGGCATGTCTTTCTCAATAACCACTTTATCTTTGCCTTCCGGTTTGTGGGTTAAAACCGTGCCCGGAATACCCACCCGATCCATTAACCCGCTGGCTAACTCTTGTTTGCTCTCCATATCGATGACTTGATACTTAATTGAGGAACTGCCACAGTTTACTACCAATACGTTAAAACCCATTTGTCTAAGACCCTCCCTCATGTGTTCTATATTCCGGGGGGTTGTCCCCGGAATTATGGCTCAAACATTTTAAATTCAGGATAGTCGCTATTCGCTTCGTATCCTTTGGGATATTAAATTATTGGGCTTTAACCGCTGTTATCGCTACCACGTTTACAACGTCCTCAACGCTGCAGCCGCGAGATAGATCGTTAACCGGTTTGTTCATCCCTTGGAGGATCGGACCAATCGCTTCGGCTTTCGCTAACCGTTGCACCAGCTTGTACCCGATATTGCCGGCATCCAGGTCCGGGAAGATAAGTACATTGGCTTTGCCGGCAGCGGCACTACCGGGAGCCTTAGATTGACCAACCTTCGGAACCAATGCGGCATCAGCCTGGAATTCTCCGTCCAGAGCTAATTCCGGCCAGCGTTGTTTAGCGATTTCCGTAGCTTTGACTACTTTGTCGACAAATTCATGGCTGGCGCTGCCCTTAGTGGAGAAGGACATCATACCGATAACCGGATTTTCGATTCCGGCCACGGATTTCGCCGTTTGAGAAGACTGGAAGGCAAATTCTGCCAGTTGCTCTGCGGAAGGATTGGGAGTTACGGCACAGTCGGCAAAAATGAAGGTTCCATTGTCCCCAAATTCGCAATCCGGAACAATCACGACAAAAGCGCCGGAAACAGAAGTCATACCGGGGGCAGTGCGGATAATCTGCAGTGCCGGCCGCAAAACATCGCCCGTGGTATTCCGGGCGCCAGCTACTTCGCCGTCAGCAATTCCCTTGTACACTAACATTGATCCAAAATACAGCGGATCACTCATCAGGGCCTGCGCTTTATCCAAGGTCATCCCTTTGCTTTTGCGCATTTCAAAGAATTGTTCTACACACTCATTGTAATATTCGGATTTTTTAGGATCCATGATGGCAGCCCCATCTATGTTGGAGCCTACTTTTTTGGCAACAGCGGCAATCTCAGTGGGATCCCCCAGAAGGATTACGTTGGCCAATCCTTCTTTGATAATCGTTTCAACTGCTTTTACGGTTCTTTCTTCGGTACCTTCCGGCAAGACAATCGTTTTTTTGTTGCTCGCAGCTTTAAGTCTAATCTGCTCGAGCAGAGTCATAGTTACACCCTCCTTCTATATTAGGTTGTCGAACAACCATCTGGTTTACTGAATAATTATAACTTAACGTGGTACAAAATGGAACACTAATTTCTCAGGAAACAATTTGCAAAAGTCGCCGGCTACGCAACTGGCCCCGCCAGCAGCTCTTTTATCCGGGGAGTTAACTGCAGCGCAGCTTCCCGGCCGGCCAGTACTGCTTCTTCAACCAGGTCAAATCGATTAATCGCCATATTGCCTACGCCTGGTTGGATTAAAACATCCACCCCCTCCAGTCTGGTCTCATAAATCTGTCTTTCCAACAGGGTTATGGACTGTAAAAATACATCGAGAATACTTTTTATGTTTAAATCTTTGCTGCCAAAGGTTACATCCACGGCTACCACTACATCTGTTCCCAATTCGCGGGCTACGGCTACCGGCAGTCTTTCGCAGACCGCCCCGTCAACCAGCAGCCGGTTGTTTAAAACTACCGGCTCAAAGATCCCCGGGACTGAGATGCTGGCCCGAACCGCCGGAAAAACTGGTCCTTCGCTAAAAAGCACTCTTTCCCCGGACTCAAGATCTGTAGCCACCACCGCCAAGGGAATATCCAGTTGCTCAAAATTTTTCCCCATGGTTAAAACCTCAAGCAGTTCCTGGATCTTTTTACCGGCCACAAAACCCAGACGGGGAACCTGGATGTCCCATAGTCTATTCATATTCAGCTGGCTTATCAACTGCGGCAGCAGATACATATCCACCCCTGCGGCGAAACAGGCGCCAATGGCCGCGCCCATACTGCTGCCCACGACCAGGTCAATGGGAATTTCCGCCTCCAGCAGGGCTTGAATCACACCGATATGGGCCAAACCGCGGGCACTCCCGGCACCCAAAACCAGACCTAGCTTTTGACCACCCATGTTCATCGCCCTACCCCCATTACCTTCCTGAACAGTAATAGAAAGGAGTTCCATCCAATATATATAATTATTTAGAAAAATAACACCCGCACTGGAGGTTCATCATGACGATTCAATCCCGGGCTCGCTATTCATCCGCCGAATTCCTGACTTTTCTATTGGCCGGCGTAATCCTTTTTCTGCTCATCGCCATGATCATTTACCCAGCGGAAATCTTTCGTGCCTCAACTGAGGGTTTGCAGCTGTGGTTCAATATTGTCCTGCCCTCAATTTTACCCTTTATCATTACCGCCGAAATCCTAATGGGTCTGGGCGTAATCCACTTTCTGGGCAAACTGTTCGAACCATTCATGCGCCCCTTGTTTAATCTCCCCGGCTCAGGCGCTTTTGTCGCCGTAATGGGCTTTACTTCCGGTTTCCCGGTCGGTGCCATCCTGACCGGCCGGCTGCGGAATCAAAATCTTTGTACCCGGGTCGAAGCGGAGCGGCTGCTTAGTTTTACCAATAATGCCAGCCCTCTTTTTATGCTGGTGGCCATCCCAGTCGGGATGTTTGGTTTACCCTCCCTGGGGGTGGCTTTGGCCGTGATCCATTACGGAACCAATCTGCTGATCGGTTTGCTCATGCGCTTCTATTATTACCACGATCCAGAAAAAATAGAAGCCCCTTCCCAAAACTGGGATCTATATAATACCAGCCCCTGGCAAGCCATGCTTATGGCCCGGCGACTTGATGGCCGGCCTTTGGGACGCCTGCTGGGTGATGCCGTGCGGTTAGCCATGAATAATCTGCTGGCTATCGGTGGTTTTATTGTCTTTTTTGCGGTGCTGATGCAGGTTTTATCCCTGACCGGCATCCTCGATTCAATAATCGGCGGGATTAACCGCTGGCTGCCGGGGGCGGACCCCCACCTGCTTAAATCCCTTACCATCGGTTTGGGGGAAATAACCCTGGGTTCCCAATCCGCCAGCCTCGCGCCGCTGCCTTTAGAAACTCGAATTGCCTTGGTCGGCGCCATCTTGGGTTGGAGCGGCTTAGCCATCCAGGCGCAAGTCGCGAGTATGGTGGCCGACACCGACATCCGCCTGGGGCCTTTTTGGATCGCACGCTTGGCCCAGGCGGTTCTTTCGGGATTTTTGCTGTATATCTTTTTCCATTCAGGTATATTTACGATCAGCGAACCGGTCTGGTCTGCTTCAAACTTCCCGGCCCTGGCCTTTGGAAACGTGATCCTCTATTCCAGTCGTTTATTGATAATCGGGCTGCTGTTCCTGCTGCTGATCGGTTTAGCTTCGGTGGTGTTAAGCCAAGTCCGGCGCAGTCTTTAATCTTCGCCGCGGCGGTTGCGGTTTAACTCTTCGCGGCCCCGTTTAACTGTGCTCATACTTCTGTCAGTGCTGGCGGCTACTTGTTCAAAGATGCTTTCAATGTTTTTCAAGATGTCGTCGGCGTATTCATTGGCTCCTTCACGGATTTCCTTGGCCAGTTGGCGAGCCTCGGTGATTATCTTTTCCGCTTGTTCCTGCGCTTGCCGGTTTACTTCATGATTATCCACCATTCGGGTCATATGTACGCGGGTCTCTTCAATTAGCTGTTCGGCATCCCGCTTCGCTTCCTTCATCATTTTCTCCTGATCCTGAAAGATCCGCCGGGCTTCCTCAATTTCATTAGGCAGAACTTCCCGAATCTGGTCCAGATAATCCAGAAGCTGATCCCCATCGATGACCAATTTGCTGGTTAAAGGTATGCGGCGACTATTTTCAATATGCTGCTCCAACTCCTCTAACAAGGCAATGAGTTTCAATATTCCCCCTCCTTTAGTGATCTGTAAACAGAATGGTGAGCTTAATGACAGTAATTTTTAACAGCGGGCTTTTAAGCAAAGACATCCAATTCAATGATTGAATTTAATGATTAAATTCAATCATTGAATAATAACTCAATCGGGTATCACCGTAACGCTTTTCCTTAAAGCACTCCAAATTGTCTAACCTGGCCGGCAGTTGTTCCCTGGCCGCAGTTTCTGCCGCCACCCAGCCCAGAGCGTTTAATAAATCCAGCTCCCCTAGTTTTATCAAAGTAGGTTCGACCAAATTTTTCAAGTAGGGGGGATCCACAAAAACCAAGTCAAACTTATGACCTGTGGCAGCGGCGATGTCTAATCCAGCCGGTAATTTGGCCCAAATTACTTCCGCTCGGTCGAGTAAATTCAGACGGGTAAGGTTTTCTCGAATTACCTTGACAGCGGAGGAATTAGCCTCGATAAAAACCGCTCGCGCGGCGCCGCGGCTAAGCGCCTCGATGCCAATGGCCCCGCTTCCCGCATACAGATCCAAAAAGAAACATCCCGGCAGGCGGGGCTGCAAAACGTTAAACAAGGCTTCACGCACCCGATCCGAGGTAGGTCTGGTCTCCCTCCCCGGCAGGGTTTTTATTTTTTGACCGCCATACGCGCCGGAAATTATTCTCAACATTGTGCCAACTCCCACATTAAAAAAATTATAGCACAAATAATTACTTAACTCGACATCTACCGACTTCTGAAGCAGGCCATTTTTAAAATTATTAAGTAAAACCAGGCTGCACTTTCAGAATAATTATTTAGGGCCTGGTAATTATAGTTACAGGAAAGAAAACTTGAATACTAAACGTTAGCGGAGGAAATATGGAGAGCTTGCAACTGTATCAAGAATGGGGAATCAACCTGGATTTGGCCTTGGAGGCCCATGAACTGCTGCGGGGGGCCACTGGCCAGGAGATTGCCGGGGTCCGGGAAGACAAAGAGAGTTTTCCGCACGCCTCGGTAACCACCGTGACCATCATGACCCCCGAAGGCGCCCAAACCATGAATAAACCAATGGGCACCTATATAACCATTGAGTCCCCGGAACTCAGGATTGTCGACCCGGAAATCCAATCCGCCATCAGTTCTATTATTGACCAAAAACTACGAAAATTGTTGCCAATCAGTGATCAATCCAATATATTGCTGATTGGCTTAGGCAACTGGAATGCCACCCCGGATGCCCTGGGACCCAAAGTAATCGAGCAAACCGTGGTCACCCGCCATCTTTTTCACTATGCGCCCGAGGCGTTAACCCCCGGTTTGCGTTCCGTTTGTGCCCTGTCACCCGGCGTATTAGGGATTACCGGAATTGAGACTGCCGAGATCATTAAGGGTGTCATTGAAAAAGTGCAGCCGAATTTAGTGGTGGTTATCGATGCCCTGGCCGCCCGCAGTGTGGACCGGGTTGGCAGCACAATCCAGATTGCCGATACCGGGATTGCGCCGGGGTCAGGAGTGGGAAACCAACGGGCTGGGATTAATCAAGAAGCCATGGGGGTGCCGGTAATTGCCATCGGCTGCCCGACGGTGGTCCACGCGGCCCTGATTATGGAAGAAGCGATTCTGAAACTGTTTGAACAGCTTAAAATGTATCGGGATCTGCGACCGCCGGTAATCAATGATGTGATCAAACAGGTTTTAAACCCTTTTGGCGGAAATTTAGCGGTTACTCCCAAAGAAATAGACTCCCTGGTGGAAAACCTTGCCAAAACGCTTGCCAGCGGATTAACCATGGCTTTACATCCCAATGTCAGCCAGGAAAACCTTAGTTTCTACCTGCATTAAACGGCTGCCAAAAAATTAAGACCAAAAAGACTTAAAGAAAAAGAACAGAAACGGGCGCTATCTAAAAAAAGGATAAAATAAAAAGCAGACCTGCAGCAACTTGCTTTAAGTGCTACAGGCCTGCTCATTGATTTAGCTGAAACTTGTCAAGTTCAATTCATCCACGAAAAGAATCTGTTTCAGCACTTAGCTTGATTTCTGCGTGGTAGCTCCAGCCCGATGATCTTGACCAGCGGAACTAGCCAGCTGCTGGGTCAAATTAGCATCAGATGCCAGTTGTTGTTCAGCCAACTGGATCATCTTTTTGGTCATATAGCCACCAACAGTACCATTCTGACGGGAAGTAAGGTTCCCCAGATCACCAGCCTGATACGCCTGGCCTAAACCGATTTCATTAGCTACCTCAAACTTGAATTTATCCAGAGCTTGACGTGCCATAGGGTTAGCTGCCTGATTGTTACGCGGCATTATTTTTTCACCTCCTTTCAAAGAACTTGTAAAATTGATTCAGTTTTAGGTTCGCCAGTTATTGGACTGTGCTTAGGGATAAAGAAAGCAAGGTTTCGACTATTTGAAGCTCAGAGACGATGTTATCACTGCCTTCTCTTAAGTAACCTTGCTTTTCTGATGTTATTATTCACTGGGTCAACTGATTATATTCGAGTAAATATTTATATGAAATGAGGCCATTTGCCTTGGATAAAATAGCTTGGCGAACTAAAATATTGTCAAATGAAAACTCATCACAAATAAAAGAGATGGCACTTCAGAGCACCATCTTCTGCAGCAGCCGATTAATTCATCTGCTAAATAAATGACCTATTCCACCGAGATAAAATAGAAGTACAGCGGCTGTCCGCCGGAGTGCAGTTCTACCTCGCAGGACGGGAAAAGCTCCCGGACTTGTTCCGCCAAACGCTCCGCTGAATCGGTTTCTACCCCTTCGCCATAAAACAAAGATATAAGTTCGTTTTCTTCGGTGACCATAATTTTTAATAAATCAAGCACCACGGCAGAAACATCTTCCCCTACCGCTTTAATGTCTTTTTCGTAAATACCGATGATTTGGTTGGCTAAGATATCCAGACCGTCTAACTGACAATCGCGCACCGCGTAAGTTACCTCGCCGGATTTGACCCGGCCGCTGCCGGCTGACATCGCGCTCAGATTCGTTTCCAGTGACGCCTCCGAATCGAAAGCCACCAATGCCCCGATGGTCTGTGCCAGACTCCGGGTGGGCACTACCCGTACTTCCTTGTCGCACATTGCGGCCACCTGTTCCGCGGCTAAGATAATATTGGGGTTATTCGGCAGAATAATTACCTGGGGAGCTTCGATCAATTTAACCGCCTGGACTAAGTCTTCAATACTCGGATTCATGCTCTGGCCGCCTAGGACCACCTGGTCGACCCCGAGGCTCTCCAGGATTTCAACTAGGCCGGCCCCGGCCGCCACCGTAACCAGACCAATTTGCTGGGGGGCCGTATTCGGCAGAATCGGCTGCGGCAGCACTTCCACTACTGGTTTTGGTTCAATGAACTCCCGGTGCTGCTCCTGCATATTGTCTATTTTTAACTGATGTAAAGATCCATGCTGCAAGCAAGTCTCCAGGACCAGTCCGGGATGGTTGGTGTGGATGTGTACTTTGATTAATTTATCGGTCCCCACTACCAGCATACTGTCACCCAGACCCGCTAATTCGCGGCGCAGCTGCTCCAGCGGCAAACCCGATCCTTTGACAATCGCTTCCGTACAATATTGGTATTGCAGCTTTGCCGCTTCGTCCAAGGCTAAACTGAGCGGATTCGAAATATTCACGGGTGTGCTTCCATCGCTTTCCCTTAATTTAGAGACTGAATCTTTATCAAGTTCTTTAATCGGAGCGGACATTGGCGCGCCCCCGTTTTCCAGGCGCTGCAGAGCCAAGCGGGCTCCGGCCCAGATTAACATGTACCCTTTTCCGCCGGCATCAACTACGCCCGCTTTTTTTAACACCGGCAATAGATCCGGGGTATGGATTAAGGCTTCCTCTCCGTGCCCCAGCAGAGCATCGAGAACCGCCGAAAGAGACTCCGTCGTTCCCGCGGCCGCTAAAGCTCCGGCCACGGCTTCCCGGGCTACCGTTAATATGGTCCCCTCTACCGGCTTCATCACCGCCTTGTAAGCGACTTTCACGCCCATTTGCATAGCCTGGGCAAATTGCAGACTGCTGGCCTCTTCCTGTCCTTGCAGACCTTTGGCCAGACCGCGGAAAAACTGGGATAGGATTACGCCGGAATTACCCCTGGCCCCCATTAAAGAACCTAGAGATACTGCCTGAACCAGATCGGAAAGGTTGGCCGAGCTGGATTTCTCCATTTCCTTAACCGCGGACTTTAAGGTTAAAACCATGTTGGTGCCGGTATCACCATCCGGGACCGGGAAAACATTTAAAACATCAACCGCGGCCCGATTTTCCTCAAGAAAGTCCAAACCGCCCCGCAGCATTTCGTAAAGTACAGTACCATTTAGCTTAACCAGCTGCAAATTCTGCTCCTCCATTTCAAACTGACTTCGGATTCACCACTCTTACCCCCCGCACAACCACCTTTACCTCATTCACTGGCAATCCGGTTAGTTCGCTTACCGAGTAGTGAACCTGTCTGATTACATTGTTGGCTACTTCTGAAATGCGGGTTCCGTACTCAACCACGATAAAAACTTGGATGTTCAGCTTGTCGTCCTGCCATTCCGCCAAGACTCCCCGTTCCAAGGAATCGCGCCCCAAAATTTCATTCAAGTCATCTGAAAACTTACGAGAGGCCATCCCCATAACTCCGTAACATTCTGAAACCGCCACGCCGGTGATGGTGGCCACTACTTCTTCGGATACCTGAATGGTGCCGTATCGATTTTTAATTAGACCAAAATTAACCGATTTATTCGGACTCATTCCATAACCCCTTTCATTTTTTGAACTTTATGGGGTACTTAGGGTGATTAAACTAACTAATTCCACATTGAACCAAAGATTCCTTCTAAGCCAGAGATTAATTGTGAAATCTTAGCCTGTCTGCTGTTGCCAAATCCCTTTGCGGTGGTTATAATAGTATAGTGATTGCCCAAAAGGAGGTGTTCAGCATGGCTAAGTGTACCGTATGCGGCAAAGGAGTCGTTAGTGGTTTTCAGGTCAGTCACTCCCATATCCGCACCAAACGCACCTGGTCCCCCAACATTCAGACGGTTAAAGCAATCGTTGACGGTTCTCCCCGCAGAATTAAGGTTTGTACCAAGTGCCTAAAGTCCGGCAAGGTAACCCGGGCGGTTTAGTGCTTAATATTAAGCTTATGCTAAATATAAGAAATACTGCACTCGGTTGCTGTAATTAAAGCTTTGAAATTATAATTTCAAAGCTTTAATTATTGTTTGTTTTTTTATTGTTGACTATTTTTTGCTATTTTAAAGACGCATTCCTTTAAACACCCGCGGTCCTGGTTTAAACCAATCCGCGAATGCCCTACAGACTATTCAGGTATACCACGATCCAATCGACCATGGTCTTGGTAAAATATCTGGATTAATTTGAATTGGTGGTAGGATAATTGAAATGCCATCATCCTGACTGGGCTCCGCAGTCGCCGGGCCGATCCCGCTTAACATTAAAAGCAAGCTAAGACCCAGTACGAAAATAATCCCCCGTCGTCGTTTCATATGCCTCGCTCCTTTTCTTATCTGCTGTTAAGCACTAATTTGCCGCTAATTAGCATCCGACGCCTTCCAGAAGCATAAAGCACCACCTCCCATAGCAATCAAAGAACATAATCATCGAACATTCTCTGGTTCCATCTGGGCAATAAAAACGAAATAAAAAAGGACAGGGAAGGCACTGAAAATACGAAACCTTTTTTCCAGTTCCAGCAGCAGCCCTGTCTCATATATTGCAAAAATTTTCCATTTTTATCTTTATTATAGCATTCTAAGGGATACCTGTAATTGTTATTTTTCTGACAACTTACGACAAATTACGAGGTCAATGGTGATTTTTTCAACCTGGCAGACGCCAAGTCAAACGCCATTCTAGCCGCTTATTGGCCAAAATTCATACTTGAATGTATCGTTCATAAACGCATTTATGGTTAAGTCCATCCGCTTTTTGGCACTTAGTTTAACTTAAATGCAAAAATTATAATAAAATGTCGAATGTATATACCCTTCAGTTTTTAGTGGTAAGATTATCCGGGAGCCGCTGATTATTTAAGCCTAATGAAGCCTGCACGCTAGCTGGCAAAACACCATTTAAAAAACTGGAAAAAGCAAACGTTGGGGAAACATCGACTGTAGGTGCCAGATGAAGGGAAAAAAGCCGGTCACAATATTTGTCTCCGTGACGATAGCCTTGATTGCCGTTACCCTCTTTTCCGGGATCTTCATTGGGTTTAGAGTAAAGTCCCAGGTCAAGGATCTATTCCGGTTGAATGATGATCTAAAGGCTGAGGGCTATTATATGGGAGACTTTGAATTCAAGATGCTTTCATTTGCCTATTATCTGGACAAAAGTCAATATGTGAAAGCAATATCCGGGATTAACCGCCTGCATGATGAGTTGACCACGCGGGAGGGGCTGCTTAAGCTGCCTCCATTCGCTTCCAAAGAAGCAGAAATGGAATTTTACCTTAATCTCCAAAACCCAAAAACCGGCGCCTTTATGGACGATGCTTTCCCGTATTGCACTTATAATGAGGTGACCGAAAATGTCTTGCTGCACCTCGATGAATTGGCCAAGGAAACCGGACAGCCGTTAAAGCTGAAGTATCCTTTAAAATACCTTGATGAGATCAACACGCCGGAAAAATTGACCGCGTTTTTGGACGATGTATCCCGGGTTGGATGGATTGCCAACCAATTTCCGCATACCTCTTACATCTTTGCCCGGAGTCTCCTATCCTATTGCAGCGGGGAAGGGGTAATCACGGCGAATAATTTATATGATTTTTCTCCCGAATTTAAAAGCACCTTACTTAATTGGTTTTATCAAAGCCAGGATGCCGAGACCGGTTTTTGGGGGCCGAGATCCAGAGATGGAAAGCATCTATTAAGAAAAGATCTGACCAATACCGCTTCTATTGTCAAGGCATTCGTGGACAAAAACGGAAACGATATTTATCCGGCGCTGCCTTTGCAGTATAAAGATAAAATGTTCGAGACAACCCTTGCCGAAATGGCTGAGCCAATGCCGGCCGATGACGAGCTGGATGAATGGCATGAGTGGTCGCTTAAAATGGGAAAAGGTTCGGCGATGCTGGTAAGGTACTTGTGGAAAGACGCCTCGACAGCAGACCGGGAAAGAGCGCGGGAAATATTCCGGGGGTTCGTTGCCATCAGTTTCGAAAAGCATTATCTGACCCGGGAAGGGGCATTTAGTTATAACCCCAACTCCCCAAACGCCACGATTGACGGCTCCGGCTCCAAAATGAGCGATCTGGCGGATTTAGGCTTTTTTTCAACCGAGAGGCAAAAATACTTATGGGATGATCCCGAAAAGGGCCTGGTGGATTTGGGCGAACACCAGATTTCCGATTTCTCATCGGATGATTTAAATATGATTGTAAATGCCGAAGGGGTAAATTCCATTCGGCTGTACCGGGGTGACGTTGATATTGACCATTATATGTCAAGCGCCATTGCCGTAGTCTACCCTCGGGAACCAGTAGTTTTGGATGCCCTGGATCTGGTTCCGAAAGTTAAACACTGGATAAATGCAACTCCCCAGACCATGGGGAACTGGACTTCTAAAGAGTCTGTCATGGAACTGTTAGATTCAATAAAAAGCGAAACCATCCCGGTCTATAAATATGAAAACCTCCCCTTGGCAGCATTGAATGATTTGCGGCAGGAAAACACAGAAATTGTAGCAATTGGATTCGATACCCTGCAACTGCCCCGGTATAAAATAACCTTTAAATCCTTAAATCAATAAACACATCAAATATATAGGGTGGATCAATATGTTAAAAACCGGTTTATATGAACAAGTAATCAGCAAAAATCTGGGTAAAGAGTTGGACAACGCGCTGGATAAGCATTCCGATACCAAGGCGATCGACCGGGCTGAGGCCTCGAAGGTTTTAGCCAAATACATATCGGAAGTCATTGAACAAGGTCTCGATAACTTAAAGGACCGTGGGGGAAATCTGCAGTCCCAGGTGGCCCTGGTCAATAAAATTGTGCGCACCATCCAGGTAAATACGAAAGAAGCTGTCTTTGAAGCAATGGAGGTTGAGCAGCGGGCGGAGCAGCTGCTGTTTGGGGTAAAAGACCGGGTTCATGCGCCCCGTGCCCGGACCGAACTGGTCCGTCCGGCGACCTCCATTGCCCAAAGCTCCCTGTTTACCGGAGCCATCCATGAGCCCAGCCTGTTTTCCGAACTCAAAAAAGAAATCCTCTCGGCTGACCGTATAGATTTGCTGGTATCGTTTATCAAATGGAGCGGATTGCGGCTGATTTTCGAGGAACTGCGCCGCTTTACCAGCGATGGGGGCCAACTGCGCATCATCACCACCTCCTACATGGGGGCGACGGATGTGAAGACCATCGAGGAACTGAGTCAGCTTTCCAACACGGAAATCAAAGTATCCTATGACACGAAGCGCACCCGCCTGCACGCAAAATCCTATGCCTTCTACCGGGACACCGGTTTTTCCACGGCCTATGTGGGTTCAGCCAACCTATCCAATGCGGCAATTTCCAGCGGCCTGGAGTGGAATGTAAAGATCACGGCCCAGGATCTGCCAGAAACGCTGCAAAAAATAAGCGCCACCTTTGAAAGTTACTGGAATTCCGCTGAATTTGAATATTACGCCGAGGAGCAAAAGGAAAAGCTGGAACAGGCCTTAAGGGCTGAAAGATATTTTAATGGAAACGAGGCTGTACCTTATCTTTTCGATATCGCACCTTACCCATACCAGCAGGAAATCCTGGATAAACTGCAGGCGGAACGAACCATCCGCGGAAGGTACCGCAACCTGATCGTGGCCGCTACCGGTACGGGCAAGACGGTTATCTCGGCTTTTGACTATAAGCGATTCCGCAAAGAGAATCCCGGGAGCCCCAATCGCCTTTTATTCATTGCGCACCGGGAGGAGATCCTGCAGCAGAGCATGGCCTGTTTTCGGGGAGTGCTGAAGGAGGCTAATTTTGGCGATTTATTCGTGGGTGGATTTAGACCTCAGCAAGTCGATCACTTGTTTATCTCTGTGCAGACCTTAAATTCTAAGGACTGGTTTGCCAGGACCACGCCGGATTTTTACGACTATATCGTTGTTGACGAGTCCCACCATACCCCTGCCAGAACCTACCAAAAGCTTTTATCCTACTACCACCCCAAGCTTCTGCTGGGACTTACGGCAACCCCGGAACGGATGGACGATAAAAGTGTAACCAAATATTTCGGCAACCATATCACGGCGGAGATCCGTTTGCCGGAGGCGATCGAACGCCGGCTGCTCTGCCCTTTCCAGTATTTTGGCGTTACCGATACAGTGGATCTGAATGACAAGAACCTTAAATGGACGCGCGGCGGGTATGACAAAAGGGAGTTATCGAACCTTTATACCATGAACGCCGCGATTGCCAATAAACGCTGCCGGTTTATCATTTCTTCTCTGCGGAAATACGTCACGGATATGCATGAGGTGAAGGGACTTGGTTTCTGCGTATCCATCGAGCATGCAAAATTCATGTCCGATTTTTTCAACACTCACGGCATCCCAGCAATGTTCCTGATTGGAAAATCGCCGGACGATGAGCGCCATCAGGCTAAACAAAAGCTAGTGAATGGAGACGTACGCTTTATCTTCGTGGTTGATATCTATAACGAAGGCGTGGACATTCCCGAGGTCAACACAGTTTTGTTTCTGCGGCCTACCGAGTCTTTGACCATCTTCCTGCAGCAGCTGGGCCGCGGCCTGCGTCTAGCCGAGGGCAAAGAATGCCTAACCGTCTTAGACTTTATCGGTCAGGCCAACAAGAAATATAACTTTGAGGATAAGTTCGCGGCACTGCTGAGTGACCCTTCCCGCAGTGTTCAGAAGGAAATCGAAAACGGGTTTACCGCGGTTCCCAAGGGCTGTTACATAGAGTTGGAGCGTAAAGCGAAAGAGTATGTTTTAAACAACATCCGCCGGTCTTTTACGGGTCGAGCCGGTCTGGTAGCACGGATCGCCACCTTCACGGAAGACAGCGGCCAGCCTTTGACCCTGGCGAATTTCCTGCGGTACTATCATCTGAACCCCTGGAAACTGTATATCCGCGGTAAACGCAGCTTCTCCCGCCTCTGTGCCTCGGCCGGCGTACGCCGTGATTTCAGCGAACCACTGGAAGAGGTGCTGGCGAAGGCCCTTCGACGGATAAGCGCCATCGATTCCCGGCGTTGGATCAAATTTCTACTGAACCAGCTGGATAAGCTGGCAACCCTGGATTTTGCCGCACTTTCCCCTTTGGAAACAGCCATGCTGCAGATGTTTTACTGTACAGTTTGGCCGGATGCGGTCATTAATCTGGAGGCTGATGAAGCTCGAAAAAATCTCACTGCGTTAGCGAAAAGCCCGGTGCTTTTGGCCGAATTGAAAGAACTGCTGAACTACAATTATGATCAGATTGATTTTATCG
>CAZKWP010000008.1:1724-32215 GCA_964556555.1 uncultured Syntrophomonadaceae bacterium | reverse complement strand
TGGTTTGCCCTCTGGTTCCCCTCCTGCCGTTTAGGCCTCTCTGTTTTAACGGGTGGTTATATAAGCGCTGCCGGTTGCCGCGTTCCACTCTACTTTTCCGCCAAAGGCCTGGCTGACAAACCTTAGGGGAACGATGGTTCTTCCGTCCTCAATCCGTGGCGGGGCGTCAAGCGTAACGTTCTTCCCATTGGCCTTGGCGCTCTTTGACCCGATCTTCATCTGAACGGTTGATTTGCCTTTGGTCGCGGTAATGGTCCGTGTTGCGTTGTCCCAAGTGATTTCCGCGCCCAGCTGCTCAAAAATTTTGCGGACTGGCACCAGGATTCGGCCATTATCAATCAGCGGGGCCACTTCCGATAGTTCAAAGTAAAGCCGTTCCCCATTAATATAAATCGGGATCTGGTTGAGTACCACGATTGCGTTATTAATGCCGCGTTCCTGACCATCTGACGGGGAATTGGCGATTTCCCCTTCCACCATCAGTTGGGAGGATCCCCCGCCATCCAGCGCCATGGCGTCAACCGCCCCCAGTTCCAGCATCAGATCAGCCAGTTCATCAAAAGTCATGCCCACACTTTCATCCTGCCGTCCGTCCACCACGACGAGCAAAACCTCGCCCTTGGCGTTTACCCCGACCGCAGTGCGGGGGTTGCGGCTCCACAAACCGCTTTCCAAGCCCTCCCGGCGAATCGGCAGGGTCTTGCACCCTTTGGTGACTAAGAGCGGTCCGTTGGCCAGGGAATGGATTATATTCTGGTCGTCCAGTTCCGTACTTAGGATCGCTTTATCCCCCACGGCAAAATTCGCCGCGTAGTCTTTGCTGCTGCCGTGGAAAGAGAGCACGATGCCGTTGGCCGGGATCGTGGCGCTTCCCTGAACCACCTCGGATACGGTCAGATTGCCCTTACTGTCCTTGAGCATGATCAGTTCCAGGCAGTCATCCCCGTTATAGGTCACTTCCTTGCCGTATAAACTGTTGAAGACCACCACGCCATTATCACAGGGACGATTGATGCCGTCCACCTGGAAAATCAGTTTTTTGGCCGGGATGCGAATCGTGGTCTCGGGAAGAAACTGGTCTATGTATACCTTTTTCCCGCTGGTGATTACCAGCGAAGTGGCTTCCCGGGGGCTTTGCACCAGCACCTTGCCGTCTACGATCGTCGTGTCGACCGGGCTTTTCTGCCCGCCGGGATAATAAAAGTTGCCGTTAATGGCGGCTAATGCTCCACAAGGGATACTGATTTCGGAAAGAGTCTCCAGATTTCCCGCTTTGCCTCCCGCCAGGACCGGCCGAATCTCGATCCGCGGCCCGGTTGGATTGACTTTGACATAATTGATCTTAGTCATGCCCCCATCGCTTAGCACCTTATACATCTCATAGTACTTAACGCCCTCCGCCACGTTTTCCGTTTTGACCAAAGTGGCTGGGGTGGGAGTCAAGGCTTTTTCGGCTGCCCGCGGTTCAGCCGATGTATTTTTCGACGATACGGTTTCCGCTGAGGTGGCGGTTAGAGTAGTTGAGGCCGGTGCGGCAAAAAGCCCGCTGGGCAACCCCAGGCCAAGCAGTAAAAACAAGGTCGTGACCATACTGATTTTCGATAAGTTCCCCCGTCTGAAAGCCCGATACATGCTCAAATCCCCCTTAATTTCGCTCATTAGACAGTTGTATGCAGGATGTATTCCTTTGTCTTTTAATAATAACGCAGTTTGGCCCTAAAAAGAAATGTTAAAATTGGCAAATATTAATCGGACCGGCAGATCTAAGGGAACATCCCCGCCGCTTTCGTCCATTTACATGCGCTCCCGGGGACATTCCCCTTAAGTGGATGATCCCATTAAGTTTGGAAAACTATTGTAACCCTTTTTTAAGTAGTGTAAAATCCCTCTTGGAGTTTCTTCCAGGGGAGTGAAGATTACGAAACCCAAAACGATTCCCGCCGGGAAAAATGCAGCCGCCGTTGATCTGGTGCCGGAGATCGACTTCTTAAGAGCCGCGGCCTGCCTGTGCGTGATCTTGATCCACGTTACGGCCAATCCGCTTTACTATACGCTGCCTGGTTCAACGGACCAGCTGGTTTACCTGATCGCCAATCAATTCACCCGGTTTGCGGTGCCGGCCTTCATCTTTATCACCGGGTTCACCCTGGCCACGACTTATCTGGTAAAAGGCGCGCCTTTTACTTATCGGCCCTTTTTAAAACGCCGGCTGTCTACGGTCCTCATCCCTTACCTGATTTGGAGTGTGACCTACTATACTTACCTGCAGTTATTTGAACCGACCCATACCTGGACGGTCTATGCCGCACAGTTGCTGGAAACCATCCTCCTCGGTTCCGCCGCTTATCACTTATACTTTATCGTGCTGATCTGTCAGTTCTATTTCTTAGCGCCCTTATTCCTCGGCCTTTTTAAAAAGTACCCCCACCCGGTCCGGCTGCTGGTCCTGGGCGTGGTCTGGCAGCTTTCGGCAAACATCTATAACTACCATTTCGGGACAATGCCGAGCCTCCCTTTGTTTGCGGCCCTGTTCCAATACCTGGACCGCAATTTTATCCTTTGGGCCGGTTACTTCCTGATCGGCATGGGTTTGGCCGTTAAGCTGCCGGATTTTCGGCGCTGGCTCAGCCGGGCCGGGGGCTGGCTCATCGCCGCCTGGCTGCTCTGCTGGGCGGGATTGGTCTTGGAATTCCTCTATTCCACGCAGGCGGGACGGCCGTTTGGCGGGGTAATCTCTTCAGTAAAACCGCTCGTCTTTTTCTATACCATGTCGGCCATTCCGCTGCTTTTCTGGCTACAGCCCAAAATAAAATCCGCGCCCTTAAAAACTTTTTACGCGCGGATCTCCAGTTACTCGTTTGGCATCTATCTCGGGCATCCCATAGTGCTCTGGCTGGCCCAGAAAGAAATGGCCGAAGCCGCGATCCCCACCAGCTTTCTCACGGTGATCGCCACCTACTTGTTCTGTTTGGGCATGGCGTACCTGCTGGTACTCATCTATGAACAGCTGAAAAACGCATTTTACCGGCGGCGGAAGCAAAAGCGGCAGCAGGAGCGGGAGCAGGAATATCATACGCAGTCTGTCTGACCGCCGCAGATTCGCTGCGTAAGTTCAGCCGCCGCCTGACCAACCGCCCTATTCAGCCGCCGGTGCCGCTTTCAAAAGGTGCGCCGGATCGGTTATCGCGCCGATCTTTACCGCGAACGAGGTTTTCTGGGCAATGTCTTCATCGGTTACGATATGCACATCCAGCAGACCGTCTGCCGTATAGCCGGTCTTAAGGTAATTCATTTCACTCAGACACCGGCTCCAGCCTTCCAGCCAATGCAGCATTTCTTCCCGCTGTTTAAGCGTCCCCTGCCAATGGATCAACAGGTCGATATCACTCCCCGGTCCAGCCGTTCCATTGTTCGTGCTCCCAAAGACATAGAGCGCCTTTACCCCGAAACGGGGCAATTCCATACTGTCAGCAATCCGTTCGGCCATATAAAACCGCCAGCGCCAAAATTCATCCTCCGTATAGTACTCCTGACGGTCCGCGACTTTGGGGGGCTTTAAAACCTTCCCTGGAGAAAATGCCGTTTCGCTGGAAGCCGGGGCAAAATAACCGAGGGCTTCTTCTAATTCAGCGTTTAGAACGATCTTTAAAACATTGCCTTTTTTCAGGCTCGGCACATCAATTACTTTTACCACATTTTCCAGATAGCCATACTCCGGAATCAATTGTTTCAAGATGTTCCTGGACTTTCTGATAAACAGTTCATTGAATTTAACGTTCGAATCATCCGGATAAAGCGGCAGGTAACGGATATTAGCTTCCACCAAATCCTGAAAGAAATGGGTGCCGAACGAAAGCTCCGGGATATAATTGGCCTTGCGGTAAGCCATCTCAATTAATACCGCGGTGTTATTAATATCCGCATAGCTGACCTGAACCCCCAGCTTGATATCGCCGCGGCTGCCCCAGCGTCCCGGGCCCATTAAGACAAACCGCCTTTTAGGCAGCAGCGCATTCAGCAGGCCAATGGTTTTCCCAACGTTGACTAAGTCATTCCGCTCCTCCAGCTGATTGTAACTAACCGGGTCTACGTAGACGATATGGGTAATATCCGGGACGTGACCATTTGAGATGTAGCGATTAGCCGTAAAAACAATATCTTTTTCCGCAATATCTTTGGGAATGGGAGCCGGCGCGTATTCCTCCTGATAGCTCTGCGGCCGGCACTGCAGCAGATAAAAAGTTTCCCCATCGGAAGCAAACTCAATATCCACCGGGGTGCCCAGGCGTTCTTTTAAAGTATTCATCACCAGGCCAACCCGCTTTAAAAACGGGGTATCCGCGATTAAGCCATCGAAGGTTACGACCAGTTCATCCCGCTCAAAGTCAAGATCATAAGCTAACGGTTTTTGCACATAATCCTGTTTGTGCACCGACACCATCTGGTGCAGCTTAGGAAACAGGTGCCCGTATATTTTTAATAAAGCAGAGATATCGATAGTCTCAAAGCGATTCTTTTCCAGGTTTATGACGTCGACCTTTTTGGGGGAATACCGTTTGATCTCGTCTGCCGTAGCGTTTACGCGCAGTCCTGGCTGACCTGGAGATACTAAGACCGGGAAATCATCGCTCACCCGATCCACCGCCCGGGTTCCCAACCCTAAAACCAGGCGAACCAAGCCGTCCTCCCGCTTGATCCTGGGAGACCAGCGGAATTCATTATTACTGAAAGCCACCCCAGAAAAAGCTGGCAAAAAATAGGGACCGATCTTACGGCCAACCACCTCTTGGATCATAATCCCCATTTCTTCGTGATAATCGAGAATCCCTTTCTCCGCCCGGTATTGAATCGAATCGGGACTGTACACGGAAGCGTAGACTTCCACAATCGCTTCCTTCAAAGCTTCTAAACGCTGCCGTTTCGTGCCCTGATTGGCCAAAAACAAACTCTTGTACTTCCCGGAAAAAGCCGCCCCCGCCTGATCCTCCAAAAGGCTGGAACTACGGACAATAATCGGCCGCTCGCCAAAATCATCGAGGGCCAGGGCCAGACTTTTGATGATCGCCTCCGGAAACTCCGCATTTTTCATAGTCTGAATGATATCCGGATAATCCATCCGGATCTCCGCCAGGTCTTTATACTTTTGCGTGTTTAACTCTTCGATGTTGTTATAATACAAAAATTCCGTGAGTTCGTCGGTGGTGATACACCAGGTTTTAGGGACCTTTACCCGATCCAGCATCGGGTTATTCGCTTTCGCTTTTTTAATAATCTGGGTGGCCAAAAACAATCCGGTGCCTTTTCCGCCAATTTTACCACTGCTTCCCTCCGGGAAAATCAACCGGACCACGATATCGTAAAAATCTTTGATCTCCACGTGGGGTCGCGCCATCTGAATAAACTCTAATTTATCCGATAAAAAACGGCGGATTAAAGCCACCTTGAGCCAGTGCTCCATAGGCGAATAGAAGGCTTGGCTTTCTTCCACAATCAGGCGGAAACGCCTGACCGCCTGGACTACTTCGCCCAGCGAGACATCTAAACTCTCCACCGTCTTAATTAAGGCATAGGCTCGCTTCTCCTGAATCCATTTCTTTACCCGGATCAGGATCTCCCCGTCCGTTAAATGTTTTGAAGCTAGCTGGAAGGTTGTTTCGCTGATACAGTTAATATTACCGAGCAAAACTTTTTCGGTTGGATAATTCAATTCCCCGGATACACTGGGCTCATCGGTTAATCTGCAGCTCCAAAATACCTCGCTGGCCTCTTTAATCCCGTTTAGGAACAGATAATTTATCATCTTGCGGCACACATGCAGGTGCGTGCCCGGATCGGTTCGGCGCAGCAGCTCGACAATTACCTGCCATTCTTTCTGCAGGCTGTTGCTCTCGGTGGCCCGGCTGCTTTCTTTGACCGCATTCCATTCTTGCAGGACTTGTTCCATATGCCGTTGAAACAAGGTTTTCCCGATCCGGTCGGCAATCGTCCGAATCAGTTTGCGTTCTTTTTCCAGGAAATAACCGTCCTCGCTCTTAGGCACTTCCGCCAGATAAACCACTTCCAGCGTACCGACTGCTTTTCCGCTCAGTTTAATCTCAACGCTGTCAATAAAGGGCGAGGCCGCAAATCCAGGGGTCTGGTAGCTGCAGTTATCGTAAACGATTCTGGCTCGGCAGACATCTGGGAACTGCCAGCCCAACGGGATAACCCGGGTTATCTCCCGAAAAATCTCTGGCAGGGATAATCCCTGGTTATTCAAAATTTCATCTACTTGATAGAGGCAATCTAGTTCTTTGGCTCTTTCCCTTAAACTTTCCAAGGTAAACTCTTTAGATGTATCCCTATCTTTCAAAGACTAACACCTCGCCGCTTAACATTTGCTTAAACCTTTAAAAATAGTACCACCTTTATAAAAACTAAACTAATGCTTAAACCCTTAACTGACAAATACTAACAGCCTTTAAGTGAATTATAATTATAATTATAAACCTTATATAAATTAATCCTGATCCCCTCACCTAATAGTAAAGCCCTTAGAATCCTTATATAAAGGTAATACCAAAGCCCTGATATAACAAGCAAGGTGTAAATTGATACAATTTACACCTTTTTTGCACTTACAAAATCTAAGCTATTTTAGTTTAATATAAATTAGCTTCATTCTGTTTTTTTCCTGAACTATATAATACTACACTATATTATACATGAAACCAGCCTTAAAAAACTAGTTCCGGGAGAAGACTCGGCCCGCTGCTAAACCCAGCCCCGCATCTTAACGGCCTGAGCCACGCGGTTAATCGCGATAACGTAGGCAGCATCCCGCATATAAAGATTTCTCTTCTGAGCGATTTCATAAACCGCATTAAAGGCCGAGGTCATCTTGGTGTCCAGTTTTTCGAGCACTTCGTCCTTTTCCCAGTAGTAATTCAAATTGGACTGCACCTGTTCAAAATAACTGCAGGTTACTCCCCCGGCATTGCACAGGAAGTCCGGGATTACAAAAATACCTCTCTGCTTGATCATTTCATCCGCTTCCGGAGTCGTCGGCCCATTGGCTCCTTCCACGATTATCTTAACCTGCTGACTGACTTTACCAAAGTTCCCCGCGGTAAGCTGGTTTTCCAGCGCGGCCGGAATCAGGATGTCCACCTCCGGCTCCAGCCAGGCACTGCCATCAAGGAGTTCGCAGCCCGCGTCACGGGCTTTGTCTTTGTCCAAACTGCCGTAAGTATCGACTATCCCGGCCAGCAACTCAATGTCCAGGCCGTCTTTTTTATAGAAGGTATAGGACTTACGGTCCGCAAAATCCCAGCAGCAGACACTTAAAACCTTGCCGCCCAGTTGCGTATACAGTTTTGCGGCGTATTGGGCTACGTTGCCAAATCCCTGAATGCTGGCGGTAGTGCCTTCCGTTTTGATGTTCAAATTTTTCAGGGCTTCGCGCAAGGTGTAAATACAGCCAAAGCCGGTAGCTTCAGTCCTGCCTAAAGATCCCCCCATGCCTACCGGTTTGCCGGTAATAAAGCCGGGATACCGGCCGCCGTGAATCAGCTCAAATTCATCCAGCATCCACAGCATATGTTTGGCGTTCGTCATTACGTCCGGGGCCGGCACGTCGATGACCGGACCCACGTCTTTGGCCAAGCGCCGAATCCAGCCGCGGCATAATCTTTCCTGTTCCGCTTCGGTTAAGCTGCGCGGATCACAAATAATTCCGCCTTTGCCGCCACCAAGCGGGATATCTACTACTGAGCACTTCCAGGTCATCCACATCGCCAAGGCGCGAACCGTATCCACGGTTTCCTGAGGATGGAAACGAATACCCCCTTTGGCTGGTCCCCGAGCATCATTGTGTTGGATACGGTAGCCCTGGAATATTCTGGTGCCCCCAGTATCCATCTGTACCGGTATCGTAAAATGGTATTCCTTCATCGGCTGCCGCAGCAATTCCCGAGTTGCTTGGTCCAGGCCAATGACTTCGGCTACACTGTCAAATTGTTTTTGCGCATGTTTGTACGGATTGTAAAAATTTTCACCCACTTGTTTTTCCTCCTTTAAAATAACAATAATATTAAATATGAATGCAACAGTTTGTAGAGCATCTTTTCAAATAGATAACCCTTTAAAAATTATAGACTAATAAATACAAAATTCCAAGCCATGTACTTATGTGCAGTATACGGTTATACAGTATACTTGAGGCATAATTCTAAACCATGTATTAAGCCCGAATCTGGGCCTTGCCGGATTTGCCTAAACATCGGTTATCGATTTCTCTTACGTTTTAAAGGCATCGGTTCTCACAGCTCAATCAAATGCGTGGCACAGTAGAGGCAAGGATCAAACGACCGCACAACCCGGCCCACCTCGATCGGATTGTTTGCGTCATAAATCGGAATCCCGATCAAAGCCTGCTCTACCGGGCCGCGCTGGCCCTTGGCGTCCCGCGGGGAAAAATTCCACTCCGAGGGAGTGATTATTTTATAGCTTTTGATTCGGTCTCCCTCTGCTTCTGACGCATGGAGCAAACTTCCCCGGGGGGCTTCCGATACCCCCCAACCCTCCGAAATCACTGGAAATTCCGGCAGCTGATAAGCGGGCTGCCCCGGTTCAAAACGGCCGAGCCACTGCGCCATCAATTCCCCGATCTGGGCGGTTTCCAGGCTGCGGGCCATAATCCGGTCCATGGTGGATGAGCGCAGCGGTTCGCCCCGGACCACGGCCCGGGCCAAAGGCCCAACTTCCACGGTAACGCCCCCGTAACGGGGTGCCTCCACCCAGGTATACGCCCCCTGCTTGTAAGGGGCCGGCTCTTCTGGTCGTTCTAATAGATCCTCTGGACCTTCGGTCGGCTGGTCCGCCTTGAACCAGGAAAAATCGTGCGTTTCAGTAATCAACCGCAGATCTAAGGCCTGCCTTTCCCCCTGGATCACGGCTCCGGCTGGCCAGGACAATTGGCCGGCCGAATCAGCGGCAGAGAAAGCCCCATACGACAAAAAATTCCCGGGTCCCTGTCCCAACTGATAGTAATCAGCGTAGGTTTCAGCCAGCATTCGGGAATCCGGCAGCAGCCGGGCCTCAATGAACTGCCGCACCTCGGCTAAAGTTGCGGCAAACTTATTTAGGACATCGGTTTTCGGATTAACCGCTGCGCCGCCGGGCACCAGGCCATGGGGATGCGGCATTTTTCCCGCCAGGAGAGCGGCGAGTTCATGACACTTTCGACTGGCGGCAATCGATTCTTGCCAGTGTTCGAGCAGTCGTCTGGTTTGATTGGGTGAAAAACGGTAGTCTGATCCCTTTGGCGGCTCTAAGGGAAAAACCGGCAGACCGGTCACAAAATCCGGCAGTCCCAGGAAATAAAAATGACGCAGTAAATTCTGCAGGAATTCTGCTCCCAGGATGAGGTTACGCAGCAGCTTTCCATTTGCCGTCACGGTCATGCCGTAAATTTGATCTATAAGCTGGCACGCTGTCAAGCCATGCGCGGCCGAGCAGATTCCGCAAATCCGCTGGGTGATCCAAACGGCATCCGTCAGCGGTCTTCCCACTAAGATTGATTCGTATCCCCGATATACCCCGCCAATCACCCAGGCCTCCACGATTTGCCCCTGCTGCACTACCGCCTGCACCGTCAGTTGGCCGCTGCTGCGAGTAAGCGGGCTGACGATTATCCGTCGGCTTCCTTCATTATTCAGTAAACCGGGTTTATTCCGGTTATTACCGGCTGGTTTATTGCCGCCTGGTTTATTGTCAGCTGGTACAACACCGGCGGGTTTAACGCCGACTGGCCTACTGTCAGTTGGCTTATTTCGCTCCATCGTCTTCACCCCCGTTTTCCCCACCGTTTCCGCCTTCCCGCTCTGCGGCCATCGAACCGGCACCCCCGCTTCGGCGATCACCGCCTGGCGGAGCGCCGCCCCGGCCGCCCCCTTCGCCATCGTCTTCTAAAGTAAAAGGAGGCCGATCAAAGGGGGTCATTCCATCGGGAAAGATGGGCTCGGTACAGCCGATGCAGGGGGTATTGGCTTTTACCGGCCAGTTTAAATAACTATTCCATTGCCGCACCGGACAATCAGCGTGGGTGATCGGCCCTTTACAGCCCAGTTCAAACATGCATTCGGGATCCCCCAATTTTTTGGCAAAGATGCGCCGATCAAAAAAGGAGCGCCGGGTACACCGAAGGTGCACAGTTTCGCCGTAAAAAAGCAAAGGCCGGCCGTGTTCATCTGTTTCCGGGTCACCGAAAAGCAAAAGATGAGCTAAAGTCCCAACAAACCAGTCGGGATGAGCCGGACAACCGGATACGTTAATTACCGGGCGGCCCAAAAATTGGCTGGCCCCGACACTGTCGGTCGGATTGGGGAAAGCGGCAGACGGACCGCCGAAAGCGGCGCAGGTGCCGATGGCGATCACCTGCTTGGCCTTAGGCCCCAGTTTGGCAATCAGACTGGCTCCGGTCAGCATGCGCTTATTTTTCAGGGCCACAAAATTAAACCGACCCTGTTCCCCCCGCGCAATGGCTCCTTCAATCACCAAGATAAATCCCAGGGGATTTGCAGTCGCTTCCTGTAAACTCTGCAGCGCCGCGTCACCTTCCTCCAGCATCAAGGTATTGCTGAAACGCAAATCAATCAGTTCCTGCAGCACCTGGTACAAATCAGGTCCCAGCGCATTCAGCAGCGAAATGGTATTTCCCCCGCAGCCGTTTACCTCCACCCAAACCACCGGAATTTTAGGCTGCTGGCCGCGATCATAAAGATCCCGCAGATGGTATAAGGTCGAGGCCACAAACGCCTCGCCGGACATAGTCTTGCGGTTATCGATAAATTCTTCCCGGTTCATAAGCACACCTCCTGCTTAATCATATTAAAAGCAGAAGGCGGATTATTCCCTGAGGTCGGCTGCGGCAGGTTAATTCTGCAGCGGCATTTATACAATGCAAAATGGCATTATTATTATTATCGGATTATAGAGCCGGTACAAAATCCGATGCTGCATTTTTGCTGATAAGGATTGACCGTATTAACCCTGATAAATGCCAAAAGCCCCGGAATTATCCGAGGCTTCATCAAAACTTTGAGCTTAAGCATTGTAGGATTAATTTAAATTGTGTGCCATTGCTCTAGCCGGTGTTGTATTGCCTTTAACTGAATTGTATTGCTTTTAACTAGGTTGTATTGCTTTTAACTAGGTTGTATTGCCTTTAACTAGGCTGTATTGCCTTTAACTAGGCTGTATTGCATCTAACCAGGCTGCGTTTGTTGATCCGCTAACCGCAGAACCAGCTGAATCAGCGGATTAACCGGTCCAGGTCTTCCCAGAAATGCGGGTAGGAGACTCCTACCGCTTCCGCTCCCTTTAAGCGGATTTCGCCTTGACTGATTAAGCCGGCTATGCCCATAGTCATGGCCAGCCGGTGATCCCCAAAGGAACTTAGCTCCCCTCCCCTTAAGGTTTCGGCTCCCTGCACCCGAAAACCATCCGGGGTTTCCTCGGCCTTAACACCCAAAGCGGTTAAATTAGCGCAAATGGTGTGGATCCGGTCCGTTTCTTTCACCCGCAATTCCTCCGCACCGGCTACCGAAGATTCCCCTTCGGCTAAGGCCATGGCCAGCGCTAAGACAGGCAGTTCATCGATCAACGAGGGGATTAATTCCGCCTCAATCTCGATTCCTTTCAGGGGAGCGGACTTGACCACTAAATCGGCGATCGGTTCCCCACTGATCAGCCGTTCATTTTCTACCTGAATCGAAGCCCCCATCTGCTGCAGTACGGTAATGGCCCCGGTCCGACTGGGGTTGATCCCTACGTCCCGCAGGAGCAACTCAGAACCCGGCACCAAACTGGCTCCCACCAGAAAAAAAGCGGCTGAAGAAATATCCCCGGGAACCGTAAATTCCTGCGGCTGCAGTTCTTTTCCCCCGGTAAGCTGAATAACCGCCCCTTCTCGGCGCAGATCTGCGCCCATTGCCTGCAGCATCCGCTCCGTATGGTCGCGGGAAGCGGCTGGCTCGATTAGCTTGGTTTCGCCCTCAATATTCAGCCCGGCCAGCAAAATTGAGGATTTCACCTGCGCGCTGGCCACCGGCAGCGGATATTCAATTCCCCGCAGGCGACCTCCCCGAACCGTGAGCGGCGCATAAGCCCCGTTTTTGCGGCCATCCAGAGCCGCCCCCATCAACAGCAGCGGCCGGACTACCCGGGCCATCGGCCGCTGGCGCAGGGAATCATCCCCGGTCAGGATGGTCATAAACGGATAACCGGCAGCTAGCCCGGTTAAAAGCCGCATCGTTGTTCCCGAATTGCCGCAGTCCAAGACCCCGTTGGCTTCGCGGATCCCTTTCAGGCCCTGCCCCTCTATCACAAGGTCTTCTCCCGGCACCGGCTCCTCCACTGCTGCGCCTAAAGCCTGCAGGCAGCGCACAGTCGCCAAAGTGTCTTCCGCCCGCAAAAAATTCCGTACCCGGCTGCGTCCCTGCGCCAAAGCCCCCAGCATCACAGTGCGGTGCGAAATCGATTTGTCCGCTGGGACTCGAATTTCGCCTTTTAACGGGCCGCCGCCTTTTATGAGCATCTCCATCTACCTACCACCTCGTCCGTCTGAAATCGGTCGGTCCATTGCTTAAGTTTGACTAATCCAGGCTTTTATCCCTTGCTCCTGCAGAATGGCTACGGCGGAAACGGCCGCTTCTTTGGTCGGCACCCCTAAGCGGATCGTCCCTCCGTCCCCTTCCCGTACTCTCAGTATTTCTATATCTACAATATTAATTCCTTTTTCGCCCAGCCAGCCACCTAGTTGCCCGATAATCCCCGGCCGGTCCGGGACGATGGTAATCACATCTTGAAAAGAGGGAATCAAACCCCGCCGCCGGCTGGGGATGGAATCCCGCACCTGCCGGGCTGACGCTAACCGCGACTGCACCCCGCCCCGGGAAAGCCCGTCTAAGTCCCCTTTAAACCGCTGCAATTCCTCAATCATGGCCGTTAAACCCCGGCTGACCGCTTCCCGATTCGAAAAAAGAATATCCTCCCATAATTCAGGGCTGGAAGAAGCGATGCGCGTCGTATCGCGGAAACCGCCGGCCGCGAGCAGCAGGGCCTCTTCCTCCCGCGTGGCCAGATTGACCATAGCTGCGGCCATAATATGCGGCACGTGACTGATCAAGGCCACAATCCGATCATGCTGGCCAGGCGGCAAAAACTTAACCTGCGCCCCGGTCCGCCTGATCAAAGCGGCCGTTTCAGCGACCACCTCAGCTGGGGTGTCGTCTGCCGGGGTTAAAACGTAAACCGCATTTTCAAAAAGAAATCGATCGGCCGCTCCGATGCCGTGCTTCTCCGAGCCGGCCATCGGGTGTCCGCCAATACCAAAGACCCCTGACGGCAAACCGGCCAGAATCTCCATAATCGGTTCTTTCGTACTGCAGACATCCGTTACTACACAACCCGGTTTTAAGTGTTCCGCAATACTCCCCAACACTTCTAATATACCTTTAATCGGGGTGCAGACAAAGACATAATCTGCCTCCCGCACTGCTTCCGCCAAAGAACCCGTCTGCTGGATCGCTCCAATATCCAGGGCTTGCCGCACCGCCTCCGGGTTACTGTCATAACCAAAGACCCGTACCGTCGGCGTTGACCCGCTGAAGGCCAGCCCCAAAGATCCGCCGATCAACCCCAAGCCGATGATGGCGATTTTGTCGGCCATTATTCCACCCCATTTTCCTGGCGGCATACCTGATGCAGCTGCTGCAGCCCCCGCACCATTTTCCGGAAGTTTTCCGGATTTAAGGATTGCGGTCCATCCGACAATGCTTCTTCCGGATTTTGATGCACCTCCACCATAATCCCGTCGGCTCCCGCAACCAAGGAAGCCCGCGCCATTGGTTCTACCAGCCGCCACTTGCCGGTCCCGTGACTGGGGTCGACAATAACCGGCAGATGGGTCAAGCGTTTTAAAAGCGGAACCGCACTCAAATCGAGAGTATTGCGGGTATAGGTTTCAAAAGTCCGAATCCCGCGTTCACAGAAGATAACCTGGGGATTGCCGCTGGAAACGATGTACTCGGCGGCCATCACCCACTCTTCGATGGTGGCGGAAGGTCCCCGTTTCAAAATCACTGGTTTATTCGCCTTGCCCACTTCTTTTAATAAGAAGAAGTTTTGCATATTCCTGGCTCCCACCTGCAAAACATCGGCATACTTTGCCACCAGCAGAACTAAGCGGGGGTCCACAATTTCCGTGACAATCGGCAGACCGGTAAGCTCCCGCGCTTCCGCCAAGATCTTTAAGCCCTCTTCTTCCAGCCCCTGAAAAGAATAGGGCGATGTCCGCGGCTTAAACGCGCCGCCGCGCAGCATCGTTGCCCCGGCTTCTTTCACCAGCTGAGCGATTTCCAGGTACTGCTCCCGGCCTTCCACCGCGCAAGGACCCGCGATGATCTGCAGACTGTTATCGCCAAACTTTTGATTGCCCACCTCAATTACGGTGTCGTGCGTCTGAAACTCCCGGGAAGTGAGTTTAAACGGTTTTAAGATAGGGACTACCCTTTCCACGCCCGGTAAAGCCTCCAGAAAATTTAACTCTATCTTCCCCCGGCCGCCGACGGCCCCAATAATCGTGCGCTCCACCCCCTGCGAAAGGTGAATCGAAAACCCCCGGTCCCGCAGGCGCTCCTTGACTCTTTGCACCGCTTCCGCAGCAGCGTCTTTTTCCATTACGATGATCATAAATTTTCCTCCCTTTCTTGGGCTAGCGGCAGGAAAACAAAAAACACCGAAACAGCAGAAATTGCCGTCGGTGCTAAGCCCGCGTCTTTCCTACCATCCTGCCATCCTACACATGTTAAGTTAAACCTGAAATTAAATAATTTGGTTTACCTGAACTGAACCATTCTACAACCCTACTAGGTAAGCATACCACAGCTTATTTACTCTGACAATTAAATATTTTGCTGATTATTGCCGCATCTGATTTCAATCCGCGATTATTCAATCCTGGTTTTAATAAAGGCTTTTAAAAACCATCCCCGTGTCCGTATCTTTAGCCACTCTTTCCACGGCGCAAAATCTTTCGCAAAATCTTTTGATTGCCTTCCGTAAGTTAAATAGTAAAAAGCAAGGCGAGCGTAATTACAATATGGATAACGTAAAACTGGGCCGCCAGCCGTTCAATTTTCCAGTTCATCTTTTCCGCCAGCGTCTCTGCGCCCTCCAATAAGTCTTTGACGACCGGGACCAGCTGCGTTCCATGCCATACTTCAAAGGCAATGAACAAACCGGTTAACACCCGGTAATAAGGAATATTGATGCCGACCCAGGCCAGAATAAAGTAACCGCCTTCTATCATCAAGGATAACCCGATCACGACTGCCACCATGAAAAACCGCGACTTCGGCTGCACATCCTCCGTTTCCAGCTGCAGGCCTTCCGACAGCAGAACCTCAAACCGCTCGGGCCGACCCAGCAGGATCTGCAGAAAATAATAACCATATAGGAGCAAGATAATTAAGGAAAAAACCACTAGCCACCCTTGTACCCACATCCGGTTTAACACCTCTTCATTCCTGTATGTTGCAAACGACCCTGTTTCTGACAACCAGATTACTACGATTTGATCAAACCAATCCAGAATAATATTCGGCAAACTCAGGAAATTCCCTGCAAAGCCAAAAAAAAGCCCTGCCCTTCTATGGTTAAGCATCGCCGATCGCCGCTTATTTTTACATTATTTGGTTAATTTTATGAGGTTTACGCGAAGCCAAAAATTTGTTAGGATGAGCAAAAAAGAAAGCAGCTTCTGCCACGGGCTGCATCAGCACTTTTGAGGGAGATTTTTGCTCATGGATACTCTTCTGAATGCTTTTCCGCCGTTTTTTATCTATCTCTTTGTTTTCTTTGCCCGGGTTACGGATATGTCTTTGGATGTGTTCCGGATTCTAATGCTGACCCGAGGGAAAAAACTGCAGGCCGCCCTCATTGGCTTTGTCGAGGTCTCGATCTTTATTACGGCCCTGGGGCAAGTCCTGGTGGGCGGTTTCGATAACCCCTGGATGATTGTTGCCTATGCCGGCGGTTTCGCGGTTGGCAACTATGTCGGCAGTATTCTGGAGGAGAAAGTGGCGATTGGTTACTTGTCGCTGCATATCTTTCCCCAGCCGGAACACTGCGATGATTTGGTCAGCGGTTTTCGCGAAGCCGGTTATGGGGCAACCTGTATTCCCGGTCAGGGCCGCAGCGGAGAAAGAAGTATCATCTATGTTTTTCTAAAACGGAAAGATTTAAACCATGCCTTAAAATTGATTGAAGAAATCCACCCCGAAACCTTTTATGACATTTCCGACGCCCGCCAGATCCACGGCGGCGTTTTCCCAAAACGACTCTAAAGCTCCCAAAAACAGATCGGGGGACCCGCGGGTCCCCTGATTAATTTATTTTTATTTTATCGCTCAGCTTAAAGTGGCCACTGGCCGATAACTGGCTTTGTCGCTTATTTTTTTTCGGGCATTTTCCCGGATCCGCTGATACTGTTCCCGGTTCAGCACCCGTTCGTTAAAACGCAGAGCCGCCAGTTTAAATCCGTGTTTCATCGCCAGTTCGTAGATCTCCACGATTTTTTCCGGCTGGTATTCCCGACCCAGGCTGTAATTTTCAAAACGCCGCTCCAGCGCTAAAATCATGGTTTCTGCCATGCAGGCATAAGTCAGACCGGGCGGGAACCCAAAATTCAAACCGAAGTCCACGTCTCCCGGCACTTCCAGCACTCCGCCGTCAAATACCAGGACATCATCCCGCTCCTTCGCTACCCGCTCGGAGGTATCCCGCGGCCGGGCGATATCACACACAATCGCTCCCGGCTTTAGGTGTTCCGGCTGAATCAAGGCCTCCGCTGAGCTCGAGGTCGCGAGTACCACGTCTGCCAGGCGGACCGCCCCAGCCAAATTATTAGAATAGTCGACGCTTACCGACTCACCGTAAATCCGGCGCACCGTCTGGGCCGCCTCCTCCAGGCGGGACTCGTTGCGGGCCACCAGCGAAATCTGCCGCACCTCCTTGGCTAAGATCCGAGAAACAGCCGTGCCGATCGAACCGGTCGCTCCAACCACTACTACCCGCGCTTTTTTCAGGTCTAAGTTCATAGCTTCCGCCGCCTGCTTGGTTCCGGCAATCGCCGTCGCTGCGGTTAAACTGTTGCCGGTGGTTACCGCAATCCGCAAATTGCGGGCCACAGTAACGCCGGCATCGCCCACCACCGAGGTGAACGCCCCCAGCCCCAAAATCCGGGCCCCCAGCTTTTCGGCTTTTTGGCCGGCCGCGATGATCCGCTTTAAAACATAGCTTTCCGGTAACTCCACCATTTGCCGGGAGGTCAGCATCAAACCCATAAAATAGCCGTTCGTGCGGCTTAAGGCTGATTCAACGCCGGTTATTTCCGATATCTTTAAGGGCGGCAGCTGGGCCATCAACCAGTTGGTCCATTCCTCTGGCAGATACCGAGCCAGACCAAACTTCCGGAAAACATCTTCCGAGCTTAAAGGGTGAATTAAGAAGGCAAATTTATTCAGGCCATTCATGCTTGCAAAACCTCCATCCTCTACGGGACTACCGTCCGATTAAGCCCTTTACCACGGACTTAGCCCCCTTCAAAGTAATCGAGGCCATTCCCTGATTTTTCAGCACCGCTTCCAAAGCCTGCACCACATAATCAATCTCTTCCCGTTTGATTACGAGCGGAGGCTCCAGGCGAATCACATTCGGATTATTCAGGGTGTAAGCGGTGATGATGCCATGTTCGCTCAGCATCTGCCCCGCCACGATGGAGGCAAAATATTCTTCCGCCAGTTTCTTAACCGTGCCGCCGGTTAAGGTATTCAACAAATTCGACTTAGGGGAAGCAAACTCCAGGCCGATAAACAATCCCCTTCCCCGGACTTCGGCGATGACCGGATACTTCTGCTGCAGGTCCTGCAGTTTCGCCAGAAAATATTCCCCGTTCTCCCTCGCCTGTTCCGCCAGTCCCTCCTCCACCAGGAGGCGGATCGATTCCAGCGCGGCCGCGGCAGCCAGGGTATTTCCCCCAAAGGTGGAGGTGTGCAGCGTTGCCCGCTCCATCTGACCGTAGGCCGCGTTCCAGATCTTATCGGTGGTTATATAAGCCCCGATCGGCATAACTCCGCCGCCTAACGATTTCCCCAGACAGAGCACGTCGGGAACTACCGACTCCGACTCACAGGCAAAATTCCAACCAGTCCGGCCAAACCCGGTCTGGATCTCATCCAAAATGAGCAGCGAACCGTAACGCGAGCAAATGGCGCGGGCTTCGGACAAATATCCCGGGGCCGGCACCTGAATCCCCGCCTCTCCCTGGATCGGTTCGAGAATAACCGCAGCCACATCCTTGCGGGCTAAGCGTTCTTCCAGCCGGGCGGCATTCCCGAAAGGCACCGGTTCCGTTTTGGGCAGAAGCGGTTCAAACGGCGTCTGGTACTTGGTCCGGCCGGTTACGGACAGCGCCCCGAAG
Source organism: uncultured Syntrophomonadaceae bacterium (assembly GCA_964556555.1). GTDB lineage: Bacteria > Bacillota > Ch66 > Ch66 > Ch109 > CAYXHK01. The sequence continues at coordinate 13,692 of CAZKWP010000008.1, read as the reverse complement.
GATTTGCCGTGAAATGAATTTTCCGCATAAATCAAGGTTTGGCGACCGGTGGCGATACGGGCCAGTTTTAAGGCCCCTTCCACAGCCTCGGCGCCGCTGTTGCCGAAGAAAGTCCGATTCAGATCACCGGGCGTTATCTGGGCCAGGTTGGCCGCCAGCATGCTGGTTACAACCCCCATGGAAACCTGCAGCAGATTCGGAAAGTTCTGCACCCGCTGCAGCGCCTGATGAATTTCCGGCCGGTTATGGCCGAAGTTCATAGCCCCGTATGCCCCCAAAAGATCCAGGTATTTGCGCCCGGCCTCATCCCAGACGTGCACGCCCTCGGCCCGGACAAATTTTCGGTCAAAACCGATCAACCGGAACATATTAAAAAGCTCGGGATTCAGATGCTGCCGATACAGGTTGGCCAACTGCTCCCGAGATAGATTCTCCGCATCTTCAAGCTTATATAATTTTAATTTTGGTTTGGCTGAACTATTCATCCGCTTCCGGCCCTCCCATTTTCCTAATCTCATTATCCTAATCCCATTGTCCTAATCTCATTGTTCTATTGTGCACAAAAATGTACACAACCCTTCTACTGGTTAGATTATACAAAATAAGGCTAATCTATGCAAGGAATCACCCCTTTTATGAATGACGACCGCTAAAAAATCAAACAATAGGAATAAAGATTTTACGCTTCCCGAAAGGAGGAAGACGACGTGGAAGAGCACCGGCCCAGCGAACCGGTTTTCGCGGATTTAGAATTAAGCGAACTGCAGCAGATTAAACAACTCGAAAACCAATTGCAAGGGCGTTATTATCTGATCGCTTATGAAAAATAAACGAAAGGGCAAATGGGCCAAGGAATAAAGCGCAAAGAAGGGGAGATTCATGAACGAAGATTTAAGCCAAGTCTTAAACTCAACCCGGCTGAGCATAATCGGTAATTTCAACAACCGGGACAACCGCCGGGAACCCCATCGGCTTGATCAAGGGGAGCATTCGGTAATGGGGTACTTTTCGAGCAATCAAAAGGCCAAACAGGCGCTTACCCAAATCCGTGACCTGGGCTTTGAAATTGCCCAGCTCGACCTGGTAGACCATCCCGGCGCGGACCCGGATTCCGCTCTGGTCAGTCCGCTGCCCAGAGTTGCACCCAATTCCCGGATGGAGAGCTCCCAACCTTATCTGGTAACCGTGGTAACCAATCCGGAGAGGGCTTCCGAAGTCGCAAAAATCATGGAAGAACACGGGGGCTACGTTTAAGAAACGAACCAGCAAACCGGTTGGATACGCCCGGAACCGGTCTGGACCTGTACCAGCAAACGATAATATATATACGCTGGTTGACCATACACACTCGCGAACCGGTTTGGACCTGTACCAGCAAACGGGCTGAGATGGTTTGAACGCTGTTTACCCGTTGAAGCAGGTACCGGCACCGGCCCTGAAGCACCTTTAAACAGCCCTCCCAATTATTTCAACTTATTTCAGCCGGGGAAAGGGGCAACCCAGCGGATTCAAACTGGAGTGGTTGCCTCCCCCAATATCTAGGCAGGAGAAAGGAGTCTAGTTTTTTATGTTAAACGATAAATTCAAGCGGCTTTTTAACCGGGACCTTAATCATCTTTATTCCCGAGTCATTCCGGTCATTCTGCTTCTGTTCGGTTTAAGTCTGATCAGCTTTGCTGGCTGTCAGGGCGGCAAACCTCAGTCAAAACCGGCGGGTCCGGAAGCCAAGCCCGAGATTCCGGCCTCAATTAGTCAAGGTGCAGGTGTGGAACCCGAACTCTTAGTCTATCTGGAAGATACCGGTAAAGTCAAAAGTATGAAAATGGAACAATACCTGCAAGGGGTAGTGGCCGGGGAAATGGACCCGGATTGGCCGGATACCGCCCTGGCTGCTCAGGCCATCTTGGCTCGGTCTTTTACCCTGCAGAAGATTGCAGAAAAAAATAAGCTGGAAAACCGGGATGCCCATGCCTCCACCAACGAAAAAGAATTTCAGGCTTACGACGCGGCTAAAATCAACGATCGGATTAAAAAGGCAGTCGAGCAAACCCGCGGCCAGGTATTAATCTACAACGGCAACTATATCCGAGCCTGGTTCCACGCTTACAGCGGCGGCAAGACCGCCACAGCCCAAGAGGGGCTGGGTTTTACCGAAGCGCCCACCCCCTATATTCAGCCGGTGGACGACTCCGCTTTTGACCAGTCCATCCCGGCCGAGGTTCGCACCTGGACCGCGAGTTTTCCGCTGGCCAAAGTGCAGTCTGCGGTAAAAGCAGCCACTGGTCAGGATCCGGGAGCGGTCACCAGTATTACGATCCCGAAAAAGTCCGAGTCAGGCCGGGCAGTTAACTTAAAAGTAAACAACACCGAAGTTGACGCCAACAAGTTCCGCCTGGCGATTGACAGTACGACTTTAAAGTCTACCATGATCAGCGATATTAAGGTCGCCGGCGGGAAAGCGGTATTCAGCGGCAAGGGTTACGGTCATGGGGTCGGCATGTCGCAGTGGGGAGCCCGGGTTATGGCGGAACAGGGGAAAAACGCGGAACAGATCGCCTTGTACTATTTCCGCAACTGCAAGGTTGTTAAGCTATGGTAAATGATGCATTAAACATAGACGCAGCTTAAAAGGTTATGGTAAATGATGCGTTTAATTAAGACGCAGCTGAAAAGGTTTCGTGACGAAGGAGCTGACCGGACAATGATAAATGATGATGTGTTGAATTTAGACGGCAACTGTCCGCTGTGTAACAGCCTGATCCACCTGGCGCAGCTCTGTCCCGACTGTCACCGCGCCTTAATTGACGGCGGAAGGGTTGAAGACTACCTCAGTCCTTATGACCCGTATGAGGAAGTGGACGAACCGGGTCGGGAATACCCGGTCAGCTGTACCCATCTGATTTACTGTCCGACTTGCGGCCGGGACTGGAAAGTAGATATCGAACCTTAAACATAAGGCCGGCAAAAGCAAAGCCAGGGAAAAGTTACAGCAAGATTAAAGCAAGTAAAGAAATCAAAACTTTGTTAAAAAAATGGCCCGCTGAAGCGCCAATAACTGGTGAATCAGCGGGCCGTTTGCTTTTTAAATTTTACTTTCTAGCCGCTTATCAGCCCGATCCATTAAAAAGCAGCTGCAGCTTGATCATTAAAAAGCATCTGTACCGATTCATATTCCCCCAAGCTGACGTAAAAGACGACACGGTCGCCTTCCTGCAGCAAATAGTCCCCCGTTTTGACCTCTCCGTTTACCCAAGCCAATTGCGCTAATTCAGGTGCTAAGCCTAAACGCATCCCTAACTGGGCTAAGGCGGTTCCCGCTTCAATATCAAATGAAGTCAGGTTTGACTGTTCGTCATCCATCGCTTCAGCATTTACTATCTCAACCAATACCTGCAACAGTTTTTAACCTCCTGTCTGATCCACCCTTCGGCTTCTTAAAGCATAGTATTGGTCTGCCTAATCTATTTCATTCTAAACAATCTGCACGTCTCCTGCTTCTTTGGACTGGGGAAAATGTTCTTGACAGGAACAAAAGAACGAATATAATAGAGTTGCACACAGTGCATAGGCGTACGGCGTGCAACTTTATTGGAATCATCCGGATAACGCGAAAAGATATGGAGGATAATTGCATGGACCAGGTGAAGCTGAGCCGTACGGACCAGAAGAAAATCGATTTGCGGAATAGAATTATTGACACAACGGTTCGTTTAATTCGGACCAAGGGCTTTAATGGAACTACCATGGAACAGATTGCTGCGGACACTGATATTGCCAAAAGAACTCTGTACAACTACTACCCGGAAAAAGAAGCGATCATCAGCGATTATATCAAGCGAACCTTTGAAACCAAAAATGCCATCCGGCTGCCCCACCTAAAAAAACTTGAGGGTACCCGAACCAGGATGATTTACATCCTTAACAACCTGATGGATGGGGTTCAGGCGCAAAAGGAGATCTTCGAAAAATATTTTGTTTATGTCATGAAGCAGGTTGTTAGCTTCGAGCCTCATGAACGGAGAGACAGCGGATTCGGTGCATTGATTGCGGCAGTGGTCGCCCTGGGGATACAGGAAGGGGAAATCCGCGCTGATTTACCGCCGAGCATGGCGGAGGATTTTTTCGCATTTATTTTTATCGAGGTCGCTAAACAGTTTTATACGAATTCGGAAAACTTCAAGCAAAACGAAGTCATAGAGCAATGCACAGACTTGTTTATCAACGGGGTTAAACCCGCGGGAATATAGGGGTGAGGTGAATTATAATGCAAAGCGTAAAAAGCAAAATAGTCATCAGTTTAGTCAGGAACCGGCATCTGTTTAAGTTTAGATTGACGCCAGAAGTTGTGGACATGAATTTCGACGTAAAGAAGTTCCGCGATGAAGTCGATAAAACGTCCGCCAGGCACAATAAAATACCGGAAGACATTACGATCGAGAACTTCAAAATAGATGATATGTACTCGGAATTGATAATCCCGAAGGGGGCCAGCCCGGACAAGATCGTCATGTATATTCACGGCGGCGGGTTTATATCCGGCAGCTGCCATACCCATAGGATGCATGTAATCAAATTTGCCAGGCTTTGCGGGGTGAAAATGCTTTTGTTCGATTATCGGCTGGCGCCGGAGCATCCGTTCCCGGCGGCGGTGGAAGACTGTATCGCCGCTTATCAGTGGTTATTGCGCGAGGGTTATAAGCCAGCCAACATCATGGTCATGGGGGAATCGGCTGGAGGGACTCTTACCCTGTCTACGCTTATTGCGTTGAGGGACCAGCAGATCGCCTTACCCAAGGCGTCCGTCTCCATATCTCCGGTAACGGATTTGACCTGCCAGGCGGAATCCTTCACCACCAACGCCAAAAAGGATATTGCTCCTATGGGGTCCTGGACGGTTTGGACCGGTTTTTATATCGCCGGTAATGATCCCCATCACCCCTGGTTGTCGCCGTTGATGGCGGACCTGACCGGGCTCCCGCCGATTATGATCCATGTCGGCACCCATGAAATACATTATGATGATGCCCGGAATTTCGCCATAAAAGCCCAACAAAGCGGGGTCCCGGTTACGTTGAGAATACGGGGGGGTATGGTGCATGCGTTTCCGCTCCTGGCGCCTCTTTTCCCGGAGGCTCAGCAGGCGATGGATGAGATCAGAACCTATGTGAGGAGCCACTTGGAGTTCAGGGGGCCGACCAGGCTTAATATAAAGACCTGTTGCCTGATGGGGGAAGATCAAAAATGAAAAAAGTCGGCTAATGCTTCCGAGTTATCTTTAAACTTTCAATCTTTCAATATTATTATTTTAAGCCGATGTTTTGGTATATACGGCCAGCACACCCGTCCGCCAGCTTACCTCCGCCCAGATGCCCTGCATCTCGTTGGAAACGGCGTAGGGATGATAAGGATCGAGCGGGGCCGCCTTTAAGGGATACTTTAAACCGGCTGTCGTTACCTCAGTCACTGGTGTCAAAGCCAGCAGCGAAACCAATTGTCCGGGCGCTCCCTGAATCCCCACCTGGCTGGTTTCCAGGCAAAAACTTTGCTCCGGGTCAGCGATTTTAAAGGTCATCCCCGCCAAGACCAGCGGCACCAAGGAAAATAAGGTTGAAAGCCAATGATCGGCTCTGGGACCCAGCGCCCCCAATAAGAGGATCTCACTAAATCCCCGCTGCCGCACCAGATCCAAGGCAATCTGGGTATCGGTAGAGTCCTTTTCCCGGGGAAAAACCACAAATTCACAGCCTTCTGCCTGCAGTTGTTTAATGAGTTGTTCATCCAAAGAATCCAAGTCCCCCACAATTAAATGGGGTTTAAATCCTAACTCGTATAAATGGGCGGCCCCTCCGTCCACCCCGACTAAAAAATCTTCTTCCTTAAGCTGCTGCCGGTGCCAGTCATCATTCGGCCAACACCCATTTAACGCCAGAACGCATCGCTTGCCCATTTATTCTTAACCCCCAGATCTTTGCGCTAAAACCCGCTTCAGCTGCGGGTGCCGTCTTTAGAGATCATAATAGACATTATTATTGCCAGAAATCAAACCGAACCGAATTTTTTTTAGAGTATAAAAAAAGAGCCTTCCTTTTATTTACACATTAAACTTATTTACACATTAAACGACGCTGTAATTTCTCTGGTTCTTCAAGTGACACCCGACTTTAGCTGTACCGATAAACCCGATAGTTCGCCTTTCGCCGGCTTCGCTTAAAAATCAGACTAAGCCGGGGAAACCCTGCTGCCGCAGCGCTTCATACAAAATTATTGCTGCCGCGTTGGCCAGATTTAAGGAACGGACGTCTTGCCCGGGGCGCATCGGAATCCGCAGACACTGCTGCGGATAAGCGGCTAATAGCTCCTTTGGCAGTCCCTTCGTCTCCTTGCCAAAAACCAGAAAACCGTCTGCCGGGTACTTAAATTCGGTATAAGCATGACCGCCCTTGGTCGTGGCCAAAAAGAACGGGCTCTGCGGGTTGCTCTCCATCAGTTCCGCGAAACTGTCATGGTAGCGGATATCTACCAGATGCCAATAGTCGAGCCCGGCCCGTTTTAAATACCGGTCTTCCGTAGAAAAACCGAGCGGCCGCACCAGATGGAGCACCGTGCCGGTAACCGCGCAGGTACGCGCGATGTTGCCGGTGTTATAAGGAATTTCCGGTTCTACTAACACGATATGCATAAGTACAAGTGTCCTTTCTAATTGGCCTTGCCTTCTCAAAGGCCGAGACTTCCTTTTGGGGTTAAGGCTCGGCCTTGCTGCCGGCCGTTTGGAAGCGCCTCGCCGCCGGCGGTTGGGCCAGAAGCTGAAGGATCATCCGCAGTTGATCGATCGTCCGTAATCATTCATAATTAAAGATTTACCCGCCGGGCGTTGGCGGTCAGCGTTTGCCACTCGGCTTCCGTGCAAAGAGCGCGTAAGGGGACTTCCTCATATTTTAACGCTCCCCGGAAGGGATTATCCAGCCGCTCCGCTTCCGCTTGAATTAATTCCAGCATCAGCTTCTCGTACCCCGACCAGGCGGTCCCGGCCTCCTCCGTTTTCGGCAAATACCCTTCGTTTTGCGCTATCCGCAAAAACTCGCCAATCCCGGCGGCCACTGTTCCATAGACCAGGGTTTGGGCTTCATCGGTCATGGGCGTACAGATGTACAGCCGACAAATCAGGGTGCGGTAGGGATATACGGTACATAAATCCTCGCGCAGAAAGATGCAGGGAGAAGACTGCAGGCGCGGCAGTCCTTTGGCTAAACGCTCGGGGTCAAAATATTGCCGGATGAATTCCGCGGGTTCCAGGCACAGATGCTTCTGCAGCCAGCGGAAGGATATGGCGTCGGGCAAAACAAAGCACTCCCTGCAGCAGTTAACGGCACAGCCGCGGCAGGCTCCCTGATACCCTTCCATATAGAGCTTATGAATCTGTTCGTCATCACACCAGGGTTGGATGGCCTCAATCAGGTCCTGGACCGAAGCCTTTGGATCACGGATGGCTAGGTCTAAACCCCAGACCCTTTCAATCTGACATGGAAAAAATTCTGCTTTCATTTATTATTACCTCAGTTATTACCCTTTTCCGATCTCTTTTATTACCGCTGTGCCTTCTGCATTTATTATTCAAGAAAGCTATTTTTTGTCGCGCTGTTCCCCGGCGACTGTTTATCGGGCAGCTGCAATTTTCGCAAATCGTTTTCCTGCAAGCTTACAAAATAACCGGATCAAGTCCGGCTGCGGCAGCCGCCGCGTCTGTCGTTCACTTATTATTATCCTTAGCAGGCATGAGTTCCTTCGCCTGGGGAACTGAGATTCGTCTGTCGTTTACTTATAATTATCCTTAGGGTAAACCCGCTCAGCTCAGATTATCCGGCAGCTTGATCTGCCGAAGCTGCTCGGCTGCCTGCTCCGGGGCGACCGGGTTAACGTAAAGACTCGAGCCCCATTCAAACCCGGCGATCTTGGTTAAACGCGGGATTAACTCAATATACCAGTGAAAATCAAACTGCATCGTCTGCCAGTACTCGGGACGGCCTGGCCGGGAGCGCATGATCGGGGCCGTATTTAAGATAAAGTTATACGGCGGGTCATTGAGCGCCAGTTTAATCCGTAAAACCATTTCTCTAAGGGCCTTGGCCACCCCGAGCAACTCCTCTTCCGTCAGCAGCGCAAAATCATGCCGATGGGTTTTGGGGCACAACCAGGTTTCAAAAGGAAAACAGGAGGCAAAAGGACAAAGCAGCACAAACTCCTCATTTTCGCTCACGATGCGCTGGGAGGTTTGCGTTTCCTGCCAGATCAGATCACAGAGCAAACACCGTTCTTTATCCAGGTAGTACTTGCGGTAATTGTCCAGTTTGGCCTTAACCAGGAGGGGGGTTATCGGCGTGCCGATGATTTGCGAGTGCGGATGTTTCATGGAAGCCCCGGCCTCTGGTTTATAATTGCGAAAAATCAGGACGTAGCGCAGATGGGGATTTTCCCGGTGAAAAAGCAGCCGGTCCCGATAAGCCAGGAGGATCTTATGAATCCCGGCCACCGGCAGGTCTGCCAGGGAGACCTGATGCTGCGGGGTTTCCACTACTATTTCGTGCACGCCAAAACCTTCGATATGGTCAAAAAGCCCGAAACCCCGGCGGGTATAGGCTGCCTGTGGCTGAAAAATCGGGTAAAGGTTCGGGATGACCCTTACCTCCCAGCCCGGTCCATTTGGAAGCCGGCCCGGTTCGCCCAGGGCAAAAACCTCCGGCGTGCTGGCATCGCAGTCAGGACAAAAGGGACACGGGGGTTCTGTTCCCGGGGTTTCCGTTTTCTCGTCCAAGGTATTTGGCCGCTTCCCTCTGTTCGCCGCAATCACCACCCAGCGGTTGGTGATTGGATCGCGCCGCAGTTCCGACATGAACAGCACCCCTTTCCATCCTTAACTCTTGTTTTATTCGAATAATTTTTAAGCCTTTGACGGCAATGCAAATATTTTTAAATATCTTAAACAACGGTTATAAGCGTTAAGCGTTCCCAGCGATTTATTTTTTCCGTTGCGGCTTTATGTTAAAATAAGGGCGTTGCCGGGCCAAACTCCACCAACGCTGCTTAACCATCATTACTTGCGGTATACCTGACGGGAGGCAAAAGATGAATCGCCAGACCCATCTCCATTGGATGCAGACCCGAATCAGAAGGGCGATCCGCGACTTTAACCTAATCGAGCCGGGAGACCGGATTGCGGTGGGCATCTCGGGCGGGAAAGACAGCACCGCGCTGCTGTACCTGCTGGCCAGCATCCGTGATTATCGCGGGTTCGATTTTTCCCTGTTTCCCATCCATGTTGCCCCTGGCTGGGGCGGCTTGGGCTTAAATCCGCCTGATCTTACGTCGCTCGAAGCATTTTGTGCTGGTCTGTCGCTTAAGCTGCACCGGGAAGAGACCCAGATCGCGGAAATCGTCTTTGCGGCCAGAGCCGAAACCAACCCCTGTTCCCTCTGCGCCAAAATGCGGCGCGGGGCACTGCACAACGCGGCCCTGGCCTTAAACTGCAATAAAGTCGCCTTGGGGCATCACGCCGATGACGTAGTTGAAACTTTCTTTCTCAATCTTTTCTATACGGGAAAGCTCGGCACCTTCTCGCCCCGGACGTATTTAAGCAAAAAAAATCTGGTCCTGATCCGGCCGATGGTTTATCTGGCTGAGCCGGCCGTGGAAACTCTGGCAACCCAACTCCAGTTGCCGGTGGCAGCCAACCCTTGTCCAGCCAGCGGCCAAACCAAACGCCAGGAGATCAAGCAGCTCGTACAGACGCTGGCGGCCAATTACCCCGACCTGCGGGAAAAAGTACTGACTGGCCTCGGCAACCTCGACTTGGATGAGATCTGGAACCAGCGCAAAAGTTAAGGCTTATTCCCAGAAACTTCATATGATTAAGAGAACCCGGCTTAGGATGTGAAACCAAGGCCAGAGGTGTTTCCTGAAGGCTTCCTATGATCAGGAACCGTTTGCCAAAACAACCCGCTCCTAGTTAAACAAGGTGTTTCCTGAAGGCTTGATATTATAAGAGAACCCCAAGGCTTCGTACGATCTAAGAGAATCCCCAGCCCTTAGCCAGCGGGAGGAGTATCCCGGGGATTTCCCGCAGACTGCTTACCCGCCAAGTAAAATCCGGCAGTCGTTTCGGGTGAGGGTGATGGCGGTTATTAAACCAGATGGTCTTCATCCCCACCGCGCCGGCCCCAGCTACATCGGTTTTCGGATCATCCCCCACATGGACCGCAGTCTGCGGCAGGGCCCCCAACTGCTGCAAAGTATAACGAAAAATTTCCGGATTCGGTTTGGCAAGCTTAAGCTCATTAGAAAAGGTTTTAACCGCAAAGTAATGGTCGAGTTGATATCGTTTTAACAGCTGCCGCAGCACCTGGCCCGGTGTTGCCCCGGTGTTGCAGATAATCCCCAAACGAAAGTGCGGGGCCAGCTCTTCCAGGATTTCTTTTACCCCAGCCATCAGCCGAGGCGGTTCCTCCAGGAAGGGTTCCGTGTAAGCCGCGTAAATCGCGGGAAAATAACCCGCCGGATCGTCTAACTCTAAGCGTTGGATAATATCCCGCACCTGCTCCTCCGGGGTATAATCCAAGCCCTGCAGATATTGCCGGCTCATGGTTTTGTCCCAAACCTGACAGCCGGCATCCAGCATAGTCTCCCAATCCCGTTTTTGGCCGGCAGCCGTCAGAACCTTTTCCACCCTGGCCATTCTCTTCTCATATAACTTCCGGGGCTCATCCACGAACATTAAGGTATTCCAAAAATCAAAAGTAATTGCGGTAAATTTAAAATCAGTTTGCCTTAACGAATTTACCGAAGTCGCGGAAGCGGTTTCAGCCAAGGTTAGTGCCTCCTTTTTCAAATCCTATAAGGAAGACCCCCGGAGTCGCCGAAGGTCTTTTACCTCGAAACGAAAATACTGTTAAACGAGAAAACAGGCATTAAAACAAAGCACAATCTATTCAAAATCAGTTTAATTATAGCAAGCGTCATTTCGATTGACAATATCGGCCAATGTGCAAAAAGGCCCCGGAGTTTCGCTCCTGGGCCTTACATGTAGGTATTTTCCACTGCTATTTTCCCATTTTCTTCCGGTTAAGGCTGAGCACCGCCGTCAGCAACACTAACCACCCCGTCTGCAATGGTCACCTCATAGCTCGTCCACGCATCCGTTGTTCCTGCGGGGACCGTCGGCCATTCCTCCAGGTAATCAACCCAACCTTCCCCCGTTGCCCCAGACCAGGTATCATCGTCTGTACCGCCCATTACCGCTGTCTGACCCGCTCCCTGTAAGATCCTCTTGTTTGCGTCGTGCGCGGCATCTGCCGCTCTTGTAGTCACATTACTATACACGGGCACGGCAATTGCGGTCAGAATCCCGATGATCACCACCACGACCATCAACTCAACCAGCGTAAACCCTTTTCGCTGCTTCAATAACCGACTAATTTTGCCAATCAATCTTTTTACCCCCTCTTTTTTAGTCTTTATAGAGTTATTCGACCCAATTCCGGTTATATTGGTTATACCAAATATAGATGTTTTTAGACACTAGGTGCCAAATTAACATAGTTGGATAATGGTCGAATAATAAAAGAGGGGGCTGATTATTTATTCCAGCCAAGATCGCATTTGGCTTAAAGAACGATGCAAAATCCGGGAGACCCGGCGTTGGCCGATTCCCAGTTCTTGGGCTGCCTGCACTTGGGTCCGGCCCTGGAAAAAAAGTTTGCAGATTACAGATTTTTGCAGCTCACTGAGGTGGTTAATGGCCTGCCACAAAGCTAGCCGATCTTCAATGGGCAAAGCGGCGGCCGCGCCGGAGTTCCGCTCGAGGCGAAAAAGATCCGCCTCCTCCAAGCTGATCCGACGTATCCGGAGCAGCTGAAAAATTCCCTCTTCCTTTAGCTGCACCGGCTTGATTATCGGCAGTGCAGCCTCCGCCTCGATT
>CAZKWP010000008.1:0-1694 GCA_964556555.1 uncultured Syntrophomonadaceae bacterium | reverse complement strand
GCATTTCGCCTAAAATACAATGGCCGGCATAGGTGACAAACTGAACCTGTCGTTTCGGGTCAAAGTGTTTGGTGGCTTTAAGCAAACCTTCATATCCAGCCTGAATCAAATCTTCACTAGGCCGGCCCCTACCGCAAATCCGGGCAAAATGATAGACTAAGGCCCGGCCGGCCTGAAAGATCTGCTCCAGCAGGGCTTCTCCTCCGAACTTTTGGTAAGTAAGAACTAGCTGGCCCAGATCCAGCTTTTCCACTGGTTTAGAATGGTCAGTGTCCATGGCTGATTCTTCTGCAGCTTCACCCGCACCCGCCCAATTTTTTCAAAAATTCATAAACTCCCGGTCGCGCTTTAGACCGCCCGAACCGGCAGTGACTGAAGCTGATTTTATCAAAAGCAAACGCTGCAGTTCCCCTTTATCGATTCCATGCCCTAAGGCGTCCTCTCGGCTGATTTGACCTTGCTGAACCAGGTCTGCCAGTGCCTGGTCCATGGTTTGCATCCCCAGGTTCCGGTTCGTTTGAATCACATTATAAATCTGGTGTTCTTTCCCTTCGCGAATCAGGTTTCGAATGGCCGGCGTAGCCAACATAACCTCTACAGCTGCCACCAGCCCCTCTGCGTCTAAGCGGGGCAATATTTGTTGGGCCACAACCGCCTGAATGGTGCTGGCCACCTGCTGACGAATGCTTTCCCGCTGATCTTCCGGAAAAATATTCACCACCCGGCTGATGGCTAACGGAGCGGTGGGGGTATGCAGCGATGAAAAAACTAAGTGCCCGGTTTCGGCGGCTTGCAGAGCAATGGAAGTACTCGTCAAATCCCGCATTTCGCCGATCATCAGCACGTCCGGGTCATGCCGCAGCGACCGTTTCAGCGCTTCGGTAAAAGAGCGCGTATCGGTCCCGACTTCCCGCTGTTTAATGAGGGAGCATTTCGATTGATGGATAAATTCAATGGGTTCTTCGATCGTAATGAGGTGGAGATATCGTTCTTCGTTAATTCGATTCAGTAAGGCGGCTAAAGTGGTACTCTTCCCGCTTCCGGTGGGACCCGTAATCAGCACCAATCCCCGGGGTAAATAAGCCAGTTCTCCCACTGCCGGCGGCAAACCCAATTCTTTTAGCAGCGGCGGGTCATAGGGCACCAGCCGAAAGGCAACTGCGGCCATTCCCCGCTGGCGCAGCATATTTCCCCGAAAACGACCCAACCCTTTGATGGCATATGCAAAATCCAGTTCCCCGCTCTGTTTAAATTCCTGCTGCTGGCAGTCGGCTAGAATGGGGAAAACCAGGTCCGTAACGTCTCGCGCGTTTAAGCTGAGGTAATCCAAAAAAACGAGCTGCCGGCTGCACCGAATTGCCGGACTCGCCCCCGGAGCAAGGTGAAGATCCGAGGCATGTCTCTCCACCGCTTCCAACAATAGTTGATTTAAACTAACCGGATAGGCAGCCGGCATCGCCAATCCCTCCGAAACCTAAATCCTGATCCCACATACCGATCCGTTAACCGTTCCCGTTCGCTTAACTGCTGATCGTTTACTGTCTAACTGGTTGTTTAAATTAATTGTTTAACTGATCCACTTAAACAGTCTGCTTAACCTAAACCCCAGTACCCGAGCAAGGCAGCAGCTAACCCGCCGGCCCCGGAACTTAAAAAGTTTACCAGGTCATTGTTGACAAAGTCCCAGCCCCCGG
>CAZKWP010000007.1:17190-35280 GCA_964556555.1 uncultured Syntrophomonadaceae bacterium | reverse complement strand
TTCATAATTCCCTTTGCCCAGCATTTCTGCGGCCTTAATCCCAGTCATTTTTTCAATGGCCTGATTCCAGGCTACTATTTCGCCTTCTAGATTGACTACAAAAGTGGCATCGGGTAATAAGTTGATAATGCTGATAACATGCTCCTTAAACATTTGCTGGGTATTCGAGTCATTTGGGGGTGTAGTCATATCAATCACCTCTTTTACATTAGTTCATTGTAAACGGGCGCTCAGTTGACAATATACTATTGAGATGGTTTATCCAGCCGGCCATAGTTTACCGAGTATATCGCTGACTTAAACTTCCTCGCTGCTTATTACTTAAACCTCTTCCAAACTGTCCAGGTACTTTTCGACCGATAAAGCGACAATGGCTCCGTCCCCTACCGCTGTAGCGACTTGGCGCAGGTCTTTGTCCCGGACATCGCCGGCAGCAAAAACCCCGGGTACCGAAGTGGCTAAGCGTGTATCAGTTTTGATGTAACCTTCACTGGTAAGCTCCACCTTCCCAGCTAGAAAGCCGGAATTAGGCTCTACCCCGATATAAACAAATACTCCATCGACCGGCAGCTCTTGCTTCTCTTGATTTTGGGTGTTTAAAAGCAGTAAATTCTCCACGCTTTTCCTGCCTTGTACCGCTTGGACCTGCGTATTCCAAATAAAATTTATCTTCTCATGCCGGAAAGCCCTCTCCTGCGCAATCCGCGCGGCCCTTAGCTTATCCCGCCGATGAATGAGATGTACCTGCTGGGCAAAACGGGTTAAGAAGAGGGCCTCTTCCACCGCGGCATCTCCGCCGCCCAAAACCGCTATGTTACGGCCTTGATACAGAGCGCCGTCGCAAGTTGCGCAGTAGGATACACCCCGGCCGATAAATTCATCTTCCCCCGGGACGCCTAAACGACGGGGAATCGCTCCGCTGCAGATAACCAGCGCTCGGGTTTGATACTGGCCCTCCGCCGTATAAACCGTCTTAGTCTTTCCTTCTATTTCCGCTTGCTGAACCTCTTGATAATGCAAATCCAAACCAAAACGAATCGCCTGTTCCTGAAAATTTAACATTAAGTCCGGGCCGGAGATGCCTTGGGGGAAACCCGGGTAATTCTCAATTAAATCAGTGGTCGAGGCCTGACCGCCGGGCAGTCCTTTTTCTAATAAGAGTGTTTTCAAGCGGGCGCGCGAAGCATATAGTGCTGCCGTTAATCCGGCCGGCCCTCCCCCGATGATAATGGCATCATAGATCTCCAACATTAACCCTCCTCTGCGTGATATACCGAAACTTCACCGCAATGCGGTTAAGGTGCTTTTAATAATCAAGCTTAATTTGTTCCGCTTTTTATTCTATTATAAACTACCCTTGCCAAATAGTCAGAAAATATTTTAATCAACCGAAAAAATAATACAAAAAATATAAGATTAGGATGCTGCTGCCCCCTTTACAACGCGACAACCTGAATGTTATAATTGAGTTGTCGTTTAAGGCAGAATTTACGAATTTGTTATCCATCTAAAATTTAACCCATTAAATTATCTTTAGCATTCTTGTTATCAAATAAATACGCACTAGATTTTACTCTTAATTGTTTCTTCTGCATAAATAGCCGAAACCGCGTCGCAACCTATGCACCGCCAACCCTGGAGTAAAAGTAAACTAACTCCAGCCTCGGAAAGGGGGATAAAAATGATTAAAGTTGGATTAATTGGCTTGGGTCGTACCGGTTCAATTGTGGCTAAAGGCCTTTTAGCAGACCCCAAGATTGATTTAGTATCCGCTTTAGCCCGGCCGGGCAGCGCGAAAATTGGCCAAGACCTCGGTGACATCCTGGATACCAGGCCTACCGGACTGTTGGTTAAAGGGAGCAATAAGCTCGACCGGGAAATCTGGGAGAACAGCCCGGACGTGCTGGTTGACTTCACTAATCCGGAAGCGTGTTTGAAAAATTTAAAGGTGGCAGCGCTGCACGGGGTTCCCTACATCATCGGAACCACGGGATTTTCCGCCGAACAGCTGAACGCGGTGCAAATGATCTCCCAGCAGTTTAGATCCACGGTGGTCTATGCCCCGAACCTGTCCCTGGGGATTAACGTACTGCTCAATCTGGTCCTGAAAGCCGCGGAAATCTTAGGCGATTGGGATATTGAAATCATTGAAACCCACCACCGGCATAAAAAAGATGCCCCATCGGGCACCGCTTTAAAAATTGCCGAACAGCTGGGAAACAGCCGGGATATCCCCGAAGGGATGATTGCCCTGGGGCATGACCGGCATTCCGCCCGCAAAGATGGCACGATTGGCGTGCATGCAATTCGCGGGGGCGGAGTCACCGGGATCCACCAGGTGATTTTCCTGAGTGAAAATGAACGGATCGAGATTAAACACGAATCTCATTCCCGGGCCAACTTTGTGGATTGTCTAAGACGCGTGATTAACTGGGTGATTTCAGCCAAGGTCGGCTACTACACCGTAGAAGAGACCTTGGGCTTGGCTCCGCATCCTGGTCGGATCAGCCGTCCCGAACACATTCAAATTGTCGGCTAAGCCGGAAATTGCCGTGTAGGCTTGCCATCGAAAATTTCGGACCAACCACACCGGTTGGCAGATTATTTCATTTACTTACTTCAGACCGAACTCTTTCAGTTTTCGGTGCAAAGTAGTCAAACCGATATCCAACAGTTTGGCGGTTTGAGTTTTATTCTGCCCGGTTTGCTGGTAGACTTTTAGGATATGACCTTTTTCCACTTCGGCCAAACTTAAGTTTTCTTCCCCCGGCTCGCACGGCGCGGCAACCGCCAGGCGGGCCGCTTTCATTTTGCGCAGTTCCAAAGGTAAGTGCGCTACGGAAATCGGACCGCCCTGCGCCAAATTATAGGCGCTCTGTATGATGGACCGCAGTTCCCGCACATTCCCCGGATAACTGTAAGCCTGCAGCAAGGCCAGGGCTTCCTCCTGGATTCGAACGATGCTTTTGCCGGAGCCGAATTCCTGCAAAAAATGGTCAACCAAGGCCGGCACATCGTCCAGTCGCTCGCGCAGCGGCGGAATGTAAAGCCAGGCCACTTTAAGCCGATAGTATAAATCCTTGCGAAACCGGCCTCTACTGACTAACTGTTCCAGATTCGCATTGGTTGCGGCGACGAAGCGGACCTCGATTTTGCGGGTGCGGGTAGTCCCCAGCTTCACGAATTCCTTTTCCTGCAATACTCTTAATAATTTTCCCTGCAAGTCAGGCGACAAATCGCCGATTTCATCTAAAAAGAGGGTTCCTCCGGCCGCAGCTTCCAGGTATCCCTCCCGGTCGCGGTCCGCACCGGTAAAAGCCCCCCGGATATGGCCAAAGAACTCCGACTCAAAGAGGGAGGGGGAAAGCGCGGCCATATTGACCGGGATGAAAGGCTTGCTCGATCGATTACTGGCCCGATGTATAGCTTGGGCGAGCAGCTCTTTGCCGGTGCCGCTTTCCCCGGTGATTAAAACCGGGATGTCACTTCTGGCGTGCAAATCCGCTTCGTGAAGTACTTTTAAAAAGGGCTGGGAAATGGTAACGATCCCCTGAAACCCCGGCGGAACCTGCAGCGCGGCTTTGCTCTCGTTGCGCTGGAAAGCTAACAGATTAATCAGCCGTTTTCGTTCTAAGGCTCTATCCAAAGAGATGAGCAGCTTTTCGCGGGACAATGGTTTAATCAGGTAATCGTAAGCGCCTAAGCGCATCGCCCGCACCGCAGTTTCGATTTCCTCCACCGCCGTTACCATGATGCATTCGGTTTCCGGGCTGTAGGTTTTGATCAGTTCCAAAACCTCCAAACCGCTGATCTTAGGCATGGTAATATCAATTATAGCCAGGTCGATCGGCTGCTTTTCAATAAACTCCTGAACCTGCTCCGGGTGATTTAAAAAGAAAATGTTTTTGTAGCCCGCGGTCACCAAACCGCGCCGGATGCTGTCCAGAAAATGGGTTTCATCATCGATAACTAAAATTCGGCTGTCCATCTTGCGTCCTCCCAGTCCGAACCTAGGGCTGAACCAGCCCCTAATTTTCTGACATTTTTAGTATACTCGAAGCCGGGCAGATAATAAAGTCTGGAAACAACAGCCCTTCCTATAAGCGTGGTCGCTCCGGGTTGGCAAAAAGAAACCCCTGTCTTTATGAAGATCAGGGGTTTTTCCGTAATTTGGCTGGGGTATTAAGTTTAAGTTTATCAGGATTAAGTGAAGTTTGGGCTACATTCCCATTCCGCCGCCCATCGGAGGCATCATGGCTTTTTCCTCTTCTTTCTTTTCGCAGATCAGGCACTCGGTAGTCAGCAGCATCGCTGCGATACTAGCCGCATTTTGCAGCGCCGAGCGGGTAACCTTCGCCGGATCCACGATACCAGCAGCGATCATGTCTTCATACTGCCCGGTTAAAGCGTTGAAGCCAATCCCGGCTGGGGTAACTTTTACTTTTTCCACAACTACGGAGCCTTCTACGCCCGCATTGTTGGCAATCTGCCGTACCGGTTCTTCCAGGGCTTTCTTCACGATTCTAACCCCGGTCATTTCGTCGCCATCCGCTTCCACTTCTTCCAAAGCGGGGAGGATATCCACTAAGAGGGTGCCGCCGCCGGCTACGATTCCTTCTTCCACTGCTGCGCGAGTCGCGGAGAGAGCATCTTCCATGCGGTGTTTCTTCTCTTTAAGTTCGGTTTCAGTAGCCGCCCCGACCTGGATTACGGCAACTCCGCCCGCCAGACGGGCCATCCGTTCCTGTAATTTTTCCCGATCATATTCGGAGGTTACTTCTTCAAACTGATTCTTGATCATGTTCAGCCGGCTCTTAATGTTTTCCTCAGAACCAGAACCGTTAACGATGATGGTTTCTTCTTTATTAACCTTAACCTTCGCCGCCCGGCCCAGCATATCGATCGTGGTGTTTTCCAGCTTGAGGCCGAGGTCTTCGGTTACGTATTTTCCGCCGGTTAAAATGGCGATATCTTCGAGCATGGCTTTGCGGCGATCCCCGAAACCAGGTGCTTTAACCGCTACGCAGGTAAAAGTGCCCCGCAGTTTATTGACCACCAGGGTAGCCAAAGCTTCACCTTCTACATCGTCCGCGATTAAGAACAACGGTCTTCCCGCCTGAACCACTTTTTCTAAAATCGGCAGTACATCGGCAATCGCGGAGATCTTCTTATCAGTGATCAGAATGTAAGGTTCGTCCAGTACAGCTTCCATTTTTTCGGAGTCAGTAACCATATAAGGAGAAATATAACCGCGATCGAAGTTCATCCCTTCTACCACTTCCAGGGTGGTGGCCATGGTCTTGGATTCTTCAACCGTGATAACGCCGTCATTACCCACTTTATCCATAGCATCGGCAATCAGAACGCCAATGGTGGGGTCTGCCGCGGAAATCGAGGCAACCTGGGCAATCGCTTCCTTGCTTTCAATCGGCTTCGCCATTTTGCGGATTTCTTCAACCGCTCGGGCGACCGCCTTTTCAATCCCCTTCTTCATGATGATGGGGTTAGCGCCGGCAGCCACGTTCTTCATGCCTTCCCGAATAATCGCCTGGGCCAATACGGTTGCGGTAGTGGTTCCATCGCCGGCGATATCGTTCGTTTTGGTCGCTACTTCTTTAAGCAGTTGGGCGCCGAGGTTTTCAAACTGGTCGTCCAGTTCGATTTCCCGGGCAATGGTAACGCCGTCATTGGTGATGGTCGGCGAGCCAAACTTTTTCTCTAAAACTACGTTGCGGCCTTTGGGCCCTAAAGTGATCCGAACGGCATCCGCTAAAGTGTTAACGCCCCGTTCCAAAGCCCGGCGGGCATCTTCCCTAAAGGTAATTTCTTTTGCTGGCATTTAAAAATTCCCTCCTTGACTAATTAGCGTAATCATTCTAATTCCGGGGGTTTCCTCTATACAACTATACAACTTATAAAACTTATGGTGGTTCCTTGATTAATCCTGATAGATTGCCAGGATATCGCGTTCGTTGAGAATTAAGTACTCTTCGCCATCCACTTTGATATCCGTGCCGCCATATTTAGAAAAGATCACCTTATCCCCCACTTTTACTTCCGGGGTTAAGCGAGTACCGTTATCTAATACCCGGCCAGTCCCAACCGCAACTACATTGCCTTCTTGAGATTTTTCCTTGGCCGTATCGGGAAGAACGATCCCACTCTTGGTTTTCTCTTCGGTTTCCATCGCTTTCACAATTATGCGGTCACCTAATGGACTTAACTTCACTCTCCATTCCTCCTTTTAAAGAGTAACTATAAATTTTTTGTTTGTTTATTGTTAGCACTCACTCTACTTGAGTGCTAACACCTGACTATAATATTAGGCAAGAGAGAGAAATTTTGCAAGTCCTTTTAAGCCTAAATATCACTTTAATTAGTCTAATTTAGGAATATCTTAAGGTTTTTGCGGCAATTTCTTCTCCTACCTTAGCCATTCTTCAAAAAACTCATGATTATTCTTCCCAAGAAAATTGGTTGGCGAATAACCATAAGATTCTTCCTCTTTATATGAATATTTCCAACCCCGAACCGAATTATACATGACGAATCGGGTTATTGCTCAAAATCTTCCGCGCATTCCTCCGCGTCGCCGCGCAGGATTTCGATGCCGTGCGGCAGGGCCGGGGCCACGGCTTCAAAACACTCCCGGGCGGCCTTGGGACTACCCGGAAGATTGATAATCAGACTGCGGCGCCGAATTCCCGCGATCCCCCGGGACAGCATCGCCCTTGGGGTAATCTTCAGGCTTTCCATGCGCATCACTTCCGCCAGTCCGGGCACGCTCTTTTGAATCACATTCATGGTTGCTTCCGGGGTAATATCGCGCGGGCTAAACCCGGTTCCCCCGGTGGTCAGCACCAAATCGAGTTTTTGATAATCGACCATGTCGATTAATCTTTCGATGATGATTTCCTTTTCATCTGGCACTACGATATAAGCGAAAACTTCGCCCCCGATGTCTTTTACTAATTCTTTAAGCAGGGCGCCGCTCTTGTCTTCGCGTTCTCCCTTGGAACCCCGGTCACTGCAGGTTAAGATACCGACCCGAATTGGCAATGTCATTTCGATCTTATCTCCCACCTTAATTTCTCCACCTTCCAAAATCCGAATAAGATTCTTGCGCTCCCCCTTATTTCACTGCAATTCTACCCGTCAGAATTCTCCATCCTCCGGAAGAAACCGCTCTTGCCCCCGCTTTTCTCCATCAGGCGCAGATTAGAAATAACCATCTCCTTATCCACAGCCTTGCACATATCATAGATCGTCAGAGCGGCCACGCCCGCCGCTGTTAAGGCCTCCATTTCTACCCCGGTTTTCCCGGTGGTTTTAGCCTGGGCTTCCAGGCAAACGGCGCTCTTTTCCTGGTCAAACTCAAAGGTGACCTCCACCTTGCTTAAAAACAGGGGATGACACAGGGGAATCAAATCACTCGTCCGCTTGGCCGCCATGATTCCCGCAATCTGGGCAACGCCTAAAACATCTCCTTTAGCCAGGCCGTCTTCCTGAATCAGACGCAGGGTCGAGGGCTGCATCCGAATCTCCGCCCGGGCTTTCGCCTCCCGCACCGTATCGGGTTTGGCCGTAACATCGACCATGCGGGCACGGCCTTCCTCGTCTAAATGGGTTAATTGCTTGCCGTTCTCCACTTTAAACTGGTCAACCCCCTATTTGATACATCATTCGCGGCTGATTCCAATGATCCTCATTCATCGTATGGCCTTGCGGCTTTTTCTTAACCGCTTCCAAGAATAACCTTTTTAGCTCGGTATCGCTGGCTCCGGCCCGCAAAGGCGCTTTTAGATCGATTTCCCAGCGGCTGTTTAAGCACGGCCGCAGTTTTCCGTCCGGGGTAAGGCGCAGCCGATTGCAGGCCGGGCAAAAATGCGCGGTGATCGGACTGATAAACCCTAAAGACCCTAAGGCTCCCGGCACTTGATAATACTGGGCGGGTCCGGCGCCTAAGATATGCTCGGCTCCCGGTTCCAGCTTAAAGCGTTCCCCAATCCGGGCCTTAATTTCCGCTTGCGGAATCAGGCTTTGCTGCGCCCAGCCATCCGCTTCGCCGATAGGCATACATTCGATAAAACGGATGTGCAGCGGGTAGAGAAAGATCAATTTGACAAAGTCTAAAATTTCATCAT
Source organism: uncultured Syntrophomonadaceae bacterium (assembly GCA_964556555.1). Taxonomy (GTDB): domain Bacteria; phylum Bacillota; class Ch66; order Ch66; family Ch109; genus CAYXHK01. Next base: position 27,136 of record CAZKWP010000007.1, on the reverse strand, counting down.
CGTTAACGCCCCGCATCACCACGGTATTTATCTTTATCGGCCCAAAGTTTAAATCCAGGGCTGTTTCGATTCCTTCCCATACCTGTTCCAGGTTACCCACCCGGGTTATCATCTTAAACTTTTCCGGCTCCAGGGTATCCAGACTGATATTAATCCGTTTCAGCCCCGCCTGTTTTAGAGCCGGGCCAAACTTAGGCAAAAGCACGCCATTGGTGGTCATGGCCACGTCTTTAATCCCGGGAATATGGGCCAAATCATGGATAAAATTCACCACGCCCCGACGGACCAAAGGCTCTCCCCCAGTTATCCGCACCTTGGAAATCCCCAGATCCACCGCTAATCTTACCAGCTTCAGCATCTCCTCGAAGCGCAGAATCTCCAAGTGGGGGCCAAGTTTAATCCCTTCCTCCGGCATACAATAAATACAACGTAAATTACACTTATCGGTTATTGATATCCTCAGATAATCGATTTCCCTTCGGAAGATATCTTTCAAGAGATCTCCCTCCTTCTTTCCGCCTGACTCATCCGCAGTCGCAAGGGTTTACTCCTTGATGACCTAACTGTCATTTAAAATTTGAGCCAGAACCGCTTTCAGTTTACTCCCGGTTTCTGATTCACAAGCACAAGGTTTCAGCTTGTGCGCCAAACTTAAAATAACGAACTCCGAAACTAGTTAAACAGCTTAAATCCCGGATAATCCCGGGGCAGCTTAATTAAAACAGCCCAGAGCGCAGGATTTAATTTTAATCTTTAATAAATCACAAGCTCGTCCTACCTCGACCGGGGAAACCCCCAGTTCATCAGCTAAGCGCCAAGCCGCGGCACAAGCTATCTCATCCCCGGCTGCGTTCTTTTTAAGCGCTTCCAGCACCTCCGGTTGAACGACCAGTTGGTTAATGCCTTTTTTGGCCAACTGCATCTTTTGACCTCGCTTTCGGGGCACCTTCCTTTTAGTCAGCATTGGTTCCGGCTGCCGGCTAGAATTTGTGATTGCCCCATAAAATATGGTGATTTTTTTGAGAACCAATTAAGCAACGCAATATCTATGCCTAAAAACCGGTTTCTGACATATGTCTACATTATTCGCTATTACCTCTAGATTCTCCTGCTTCAGGATTTACTAAACCAGCCGTTTTCTGAAACCAAGCGCGGCAAGGCGTAATCATGGGCTTCAGGGTAAACGGAAGCAACGATTTGGAAGCCAAAGGCCGCCCCCACGATCCCGGTGCCGGGTTTTAAGCCCCGCAGAAAACGGTCGTAAAAACCCTGGCCATAACCCAGCCGGTACCCGCTCACATCAAAAGCCACCCCCGGCACCAACACCAAATCAAGAATGTCCAAGGGAACCGGCGGCTTCTTAAGCTGCGGCTCCAATATCCCGCAGCGACCGCGAGTGAGGTCCTCCGGGTATTTAGTAATGGACACGGGTAAAAGCTGCCGTTCTTCCCATAGACTTAACGGCAGCGCCACCTGTTTGCCTTCCGCTAAGGCGGTCTGGATTAAACGGCTGAGATCCACTTCATTATTACAGGAAGCATAAGCCATAAGCACCTGCGCTTTTTGGTAAAGCGGGTCCGCTAAAAGATGTTCCGTAATCCGTTGGCTTCTCTCTGCCACTTCGGCTGCCGAAAGCTGCCGGCGCTCGGCTAAGATGGTTGTTCTAAGCGCTGCTTTCGCTCCCGCCGGATAAAGCCGAGTGTCTGCCTCCATTACTCTCTCCTCCCTTGTTCCGGTAAAACAGCGGCCTCAGCTTGCCGCTGCCGATAGATATAGCCCAAGAGCGCAGCAAGGAACAAGCCGATACTGACAAGCTGCGCAATCGTGATCGGTCCCAAGACCAACAGGTTCTCCCGAAATATTTCAACCATACTGCGGGTGACCGCATATAACATCAAATAAGCCAGGAAAACCTGTCCCGTAAAACGGCGACGGTAAAAAAGCCATAACGTGACTCCGAAAATAAGCAAAGCCAGGCCCGAGGAATATAGTTGGGTAGGATGCCGGGGTATATCCCAAAGTCCCGGAAATACCACGCCCCAAGGCGCCTCCGTAGGCTTTCCGTAACAACAGCCGTTTAGGAAACAGCCGACCCTTACGATCCCATACCCCAGGGCTAAAAAGGGAGTGATGACATCAGCTAAATTCCAGAAGGACAGTTTATGCCGGTAAACATACAAACCGCCGGCCGCGATCCCAGCGATCAATCCCCCGTAAAACACCAGTCCGGGCTGGGTTGGGTAAAAAACAGCCCAGGGATGCGCGGCAAAGTATTCCGGGTCATAAAAAACCACATAAAACAGGCGGGCCCCCAACAAACCGGCGATAACCAACCAAATCGCCAAATCTAAAATCCGATCGGGCTCAATCCTCGCCCGCACCGCTAAACGGCGCGCCCCGATTACCCCTAGGATTACGGCCAGACTAAGCATCGTTCCCCAGGCATAAACAGTTAACGGTCCTAGATTCCACAAAATCGGCTTCAAAAACCCACCCCCTATTGCCCAAATTTCCAGATATATTGATCTCCCCAGAATCCACAGTCAAGGGCCAATTTTTTATCCACCTGTTACACTTTTCACTAAAATATCACAAGACGCGGTTTTATTAGTTATCAACAAATTTATCCACACTATCCACAGGTATTATGGATTGGAACTGTTAATACTATGTTAAAATAATCCCGATTCTGGTCATATTTGTTAATATTCTACTTTAATTCTGAATACCTATAATTAGTTATTCCCGGGTTAGAGTCAGATTGGGAACTGCGTTTAAGGCCAAGGAAGACCGCTCCCCCTTTATTAAGCGATAGTAACCGGCGGTGGCGATCATAGCCGCATTATCCGTACATAAGGGCAAAGAAGGATAACAGACCCGGGTACCCGGCGGAAGCGCCGCCTCCCTCAGGGCTTCCCGCAGCCGGGTGTTGGCGGATACGCCTCCCGCAAGAAGCAAAGTAGGGACCTGCTCCCGCCAAACCGCTTTCACGGTTTTATCCACGAGCGCTTTAACCACTGCCTGTTGAAAACTTGCCGCCAGATCTGCTGCGTTAAAGTCTTCCCCGGACTGGCGCGCCCGGTTGATATAATTGAGCACGGATGTTTTCAAACCGCTGAAACTAAAGTCCAGACTGTCTTTATTTAAACGGGCTTGGGGGAAAGGAATCGCCTCCGGCCGGCCGGCCTTAGCCAATTCTTCCAGCACTGGACCGCCCGGATAACCCAAGCCTAAAACCCGGGCCACCTTATCAAACGCTTCCCCGGCCGCATCATCCCGGGTTCGGCCCAAGCTGCGGTATTGCCCGTGCTCAGACATATACAGCAGATCCGAATGTCCCCCGGAGACTACCAGGGCGACCAAAGGGAGTTCCAAATCCGGATTTTCTAAAAAATTAGCGTAGATATGTCCCTCCAGGTGATTAACCCCAATCAACGGAATCCCGCGGGCGTAAGCTAACGCTTTGGCAGTGGAAACGCCCACCAGCAATGCGCCAACCAAACCTGGACCATGGGTTACCGCAATGGCAGAGAGGTCGGTTAATTCAATTTGGGCCTGCTCCAGCGCTGCTTCAATCACCCAGGCTATATTTTCCAAATGCTGACGAGAGGCGATTTCGGGAACTACCCCGCCATACTTTTGGTGAACCGCTATTTGCGAGGCGATGCAGTTGGCTAAAATTTTGCGTCCATCCTGCACAATGGCGGCCGCCGTATCGTCGCAACTGGTCTCGATCCCTAAGACCGTCCAGCTTTGCTGCGTCAAATAAACCACTTCCCTTGTCGTCGCTTCTGAGCCTAACTTGTGCTTTAAAAGAAAGATAAAATCATTTTAGCTTAAGTTAAAACCATTCTATACAAGTATAAACCGACAACAGGAGAAGTTCAAAGCCAGTAGGCTTTAGTTTGCGAAAAATAAAAAATATTTTTATAAAATTTACCCCAGAAATGTATTAAACCCGCTGCAGCGGTTAATAATACTAATGGGATTACCCTCCCTATAACTCTCTAAGAAAGCTCCCAGGTATGGCTCCCCTGGGGGTTTTCTGCTGTCTGAAAATCTTTCCGCTCGGAACGGGTGATTTTTTCTTGTCAAACAGCTAAATGGTGTTATAATATTTTAGAATATCACTATATAAATACACAGGGAGGGTAGTATCCATGGCTTATAAGATTAACGATGACTGCATTGCCTGCGGTCTGTGTATGGACGAGTGTCCGGCAGGAGCGATTAGTGAAGGGGAAGACAAGTATACCATCGACCCCGAAAAGTGTACTGATTGCGGGTCCTGCGCCGATGTCTGTCCGGTTGGAGCCCCGGAAGCCGACGAGTAAACCAAATAAAAGCGAAAGAATACCGCCCTCCCCTTTGGAGGGTTCTTTCTTTGCCCCGCTAAAATGAACCAAAAGGAATTTGAAACCTAAACTTTTTCAGCCGACCTGGGCTGGCGCTGGCTGGAGATAGAGATTTGCTGGGGCCGAGGCTGAGTCTGGCGTTTCCTGGAGAAATAGCAGTCGCTGAGGCTGCGGCTGGACCCCTATGCAAAATAAGCTGCGCAAACTAAACCGGCCGGCACTTGCCGCAAAGCCAAGGCCTGGTCCGCACCGCCGGATACTCCTCCGCTTGCTCGTATAACAGCTGGCGACAGTTAATGCAGCGCCTCCGCACCGGCGCTAAGGCATTAGTCCCGGGTGGACTAGAAACTTCCCGGATACTGGTTCGTTCCATCCGGCTTTGCTCCGCTCCTTAATCTTCAAAATCATCCGGGCTTAAACCGCAGCTGTCAACCCATTCCGTCCAATTATCCTCAATTTCATAGCCTTCCTCATCGGTCCAAACCGACATTTTTAATCCCCCTTTCTTGATTCTAGTCTGTTCATTACCGCGCTTTTTATTCAATCCCTGCCGGTTTTATCCAGTCGAATTATTCGCCGTTCAGGCAATAAAAATACATCTCCGTTCAAAATATTAAAACAAAGATGTATCGGTCAAGGCACCGTCCCCGGGTACAGTCGGTTATGTTGTTTTAGATGCCGCATATCACTTCAGATGCTGAATTAATTTAGATGCTGACTAATTTAACCGGCACCAGGTACTTCCACATAATCAGGGCATCCTCGCCGGTATCCGAATAATAGCCTTTCCGAATCGCGGTGGGTAAAAAGCCCAGCTTGTTGTACAGGCGGAGCGCTCCCTGATTGGACGGCCGCACCTCAAGGGTAATCCCAATCGCTTTATGTTGGTTGGCCAGGCCGATTAGTTCCGTCATCAGCCGTTCCCCAATCCCCTGCTGCCGAAAATCGGGATGAATCGCAACGTTGGTGATATGGGCTTCATCAACAATCAGCCACATTCCCCCGTAACCGACCAGTTTACCTTCCAGCCGGACTACCCGATACCGGGCGGCCTCATTTTCCAGTTCCGCTAAATAAGACTCTTTGGACCAGGGAGTCGGAAAGGAAACCTTTTCGATTTCCATTACCTCGGGCAGGTCCGACTCAGACATTGGTTTAACCTCTATTTTGGCAGTGGACGAAGCATTGCCGGAATTTAAGCGGTCTGGTTCGGACATTGGTTTAAACTCAAATTTCAACGCGGTCTTCCCTCTTTCCATTTTAATTCCGCTTCAGAGGCCCGAATATAGATGGGCCGAAGCAGCCGGTAATCTGTAATTTGGCCTTGGCTTAGAGCCTCTTGACCCAAAAATGCGACTTGAGAGGCCCTTAGGCCCGCGTGCGGGGCTAAGGGGCATTTAGCCCGATGACCCAGACTTTCCCGGATCAATTCCCCATACACCGGCACTGCATCGCCCAGGAAGTTGACTGGGGCCGACCGGTCAGGAACCAACTGCTCCCCGGATTGCTCCGGGTTGGTTTTTTCTGGCTTGAAACCGGGAATAACTTCGATACCCGGTTCTAAAATAGGCTCAATCCCCTGCCGCAGCCAGTCCAGCAACCAAACCGGGGAAACCGCCATATACCGGGTCAGCCGAATTAAGCGGCCAGGTTCGGGAGATACGTAGACTGCCGTATAAACCTCAGACTTTCGGGCGTCCAGGATCGGACAGATAAACCCAGGCACCCCGGTTAAATTTAAGGCTAAAGCATCCAAGGTGGGGATGCCCACGAGGGGTTTGCCCGCGCCCAGGGCCAGTCCTTTGGCCGTAGCCAAGCCAATCCTCAACCCGGTAAACGAGCCAGGGCCCAGCGTAACCGCGACCCCGTCGAGATCGGACAGGGAAAGTTCAGCCTCGCGCAGCCAGAAATCAATTAAGGGCAAAAGCCTTTCCGAATGGGTCTTGCGGGTTTGCAGAAAACCTTCCACGATTACCCGCTCCCCCTCAACTACGGCCATCCCAGCGACAAGGGTCGCACTGTCTATGCCCAATACCCGCAAGAAATCACCCCTTTTCCTGTAAACTCGGCCCGGCCGGCCGGCGGCCAATTGGAGTTCCCAGTTCCCAAAAGGCGCTTAAGGCGGTCCGCAGCCGTTCGCTCAGTCGTTGTCCCATTGGCCCCAGCCCCTCCAGGGTAAGCAGCCGGCAGTCCTCCCCGGCTGATAAATCTTTTTCCAGACTTATTTTTAAATAATCGGCTGGCAAAAGCGGAGTTAGTACTTCCGGCCATTCAATCACCGCAACTCCCTCGCCAAAGACGCATTCTTCCCAGCCAATTTGTTCCAATTGGGCTGGTTCCGCCAAACGATAAAGGTCGAGGTGGTACAAGGGGATCCGACCAGCGTATTCATTGACCAACGTAAAGGTCGGACTGTTGATCGGCTGGTTAACGCCCAACCCCCAGCCAATACCCTGGGTTAGAACCGTTTTCCCCGCTCCCAAATCTCCGTGCAGACAAACAATGTCCCCCGGACTTAAGGCCGCTCCGATGAGCTGGCCAACCCTGAAAGTTTCCTCACTGCGGCTGGTCCTTAAGACTAACACTTATCCTTCACCATCTTTAACCTCATATATGTATCCTTTATATGTCCTCGGCTTTTTGTTGGTAAGACAAGGGAAAGGCCCAATATCAACTACCGCTTTTCCCAAACGCCATTTTATTTCAAACCTTCTCCAGCCTAGTTTTGCCAATTACTTCGCCACTTAAAGCCGCGAATCCTGCCGGTGCCCCGAACAATTCAACCTATAATATTGACAGATTCCTGAGTCAGTGCTACTATATTTTTAATAGCTTTTTAGATACTATGTTTATTAAATTAGAATAAATAATTTAAAAAATATAAAAATAAAAGGACGATCAGCATTATGAAACATCTGGAGCCTTACATCAGCCGCTTGAAAAGCCATGGTTATAAGGTTACGCACCAACGCTTAGTAGTCTTGGATTACCTGCAGCGATCCCGCGAACACCCCAGTGCTGAAGTCATCTACAGCGACCTCAAAGAAAGATACCCGACCATCAGTTTAGCCACTATTTACAACACCCTGGAAATGCTGACCAAAGTTGGTTTAGTTTTAGATTTGGGCGCTCCGGAAGAACGCAGGCGGTTTGACGGGATTCCGACCGAACATTCTCATTTCTTCTGTACCAACTGCGGGATAATCGAAGATCTGATGCTGCCGGGGATCGACCGCTTTATGGACAAAGTAAAACAGGATGGCACACGCCAAATTGAACGTTGCCGGCTCGACTTTTTCGGCCTCTGTTCCCAGTGCCAAACGGAAAAAACAGAGCTGCAGGCCAACTAAGCCAACCCCTAATTCCTAAGCCTTAAACCTAAACCCTTAAATCCAGAAGCTTCTATTTTTAAGTTTAGCTCCCTGACTTAAAGACCTAAAACTTAAATACCCAAATTAAATAAGGGCATAAGCAAAGCAAAGCCTGATACTATATCAGGCTTTTGGTCTTTGTTTATCCTTTTATTTATCCCTTTTGGGTCAATATTGGTCTCGTTTAATGAATTAAGGTTATGGGTTCTAATTGATTGTTCTGCAAAAGCTCCAGCGGGATATGCCGCAGCTGCTCCGGGTCAATCAAAGCGAGGATCGCCATAACCTTCCCATCGACTTCGTTTTGATACAAGCCGATTATGCAGAACAAAACCGCCTCCCCCTGCAGATAGATGGCTACCAGGTCTCCTCTTTCCATAACTGATCCCCCCGTATACACCAGCATATGCGCCGGCTGGGAATCAGGTTACCCAGCCTGGCCTTATGGTGCGGAGCGAACTAAGTTGCCGTTGATGAAGACCCGTTCCACCCGGGTTCGGATATCGAGTAGCGAACCGGAAAGCACTATGAGGTCGGCATCTTTCCTGGGAGCCAGACTGCCAACCCGGTCCGCCACCCCCAGGATCTCCGCGGGGTTTCGGGTAATGGCCAGCAGCGCTGCGTCTTCGTCCATGCCTTCTTTTACGGCCAAAGCCGCGCATAGAGAAAGATATTCAATCGGGATAACCGGGTGATCAGTCATCAAGGCCACTTTAACCCCGGCTCGGGCTAAAAGACCAGGAGTCTTAAAACTCTTTTCTTTGAGTTCGACTTTGGCCCGATTCGTTAAATTCGGCCCGGCTACGACCGGGATTTTTCTTGCTGCTAATTCATCCGCCAGTTTATAGGCTTCGGTGCCATGTTCCAGCGTGAGCTGCAGCTTAAACTCATCGCCAATCCGCAGGGCTGTAAGGATATCATCGGCCCGATGCGCGTGAACCTTCACCGGCATTTTCCCCTGCAGGGCTTCCCAGACTGCCTCCAATTTCAGGTCGCGCTCCGGCGCCTCACCGCCCTTTAGCGCCTGGTCCATGAGCTTTTGGCCGTAGTGCCGGGCCGCGACCAGGGTCTGCCGCAACAGGCCGGCCGTGGCCATGCGGGTCATCGGGGCCTTTTGCTTTTCCCCGTAACACCGTTTCGGGTTTTCCCCGAGGGCCACCTTTAAACCCGCCGGGTGCCGCAGTACCATGTCATCAACCGAAGTGCCCCAGGTCTTAAGCACCAGCGACTGCCCGCCGATTACATTGCCGCTGCCGGGGGCAATACCCAGCGTCGTCACTCCTCCCCGCACCGCGTCCGCAAAAGCCAGATCCTCGGGGTTTATCGCATCCAAGGCCCTTAGATGGGGCGTAATCGGGTCGCTGAACTCGTTAAGGTCATCCCCCTCCTGCTGGTATATTTCTTCGGTAATCCCCACGTGACAGTGCGCGTCAATTAAACCCGGCATAACCACCTTGCCCTCCGCCGAAAAAACCTCGGCTTTTTCCGGTATGGCTAAACGCGAGCCAACCTCCAGGATTACCCCGTCATGAAACAAAACGATTCCCGGATCGTAGATCTGACCGGTCATGGTGATAACCCGGCCCCCTGCTATTGCTTTGATCGATTGATCAGCCATGGATCCCCTCTTACCCCTTTCGTCTGCGCACCGCCGCATCTCCCTAGCCTTTAAAAAGGCCGGGGAAACGGGCGTCCGCTTCCCATAAATCTTCGGGGTGCCGCCGCTTCCACCAGCCCTTGAAAAAGGCCGAGAAAACGGGGGTCCGCCTTCCACAAATCTTCGGGATGCCACTGCACCCCAATTACCAGGATGCCCCGGCTGGTCTCAATCGCCTCAATGATTTCGTCCGGCGCGTAGGCCGAAACCTCAAGCCCGGCAGCCAGTTTGCGGATAGCCTGGTGATGCCGGCTGTTTACGGAAATAGTTAGCCCAGGACTGGACGCGGCTTTAAAGCCTGAATCCGAATTAAAATCTAGCGAAAATTTCGGCACATCCGCCGACTCCAGATCCGCTGCTTCCAAATCCTTCATCTCCCGTTCTACCGCTTTCGGTGAATGCAATTCCAATAACTTCGCCAGCCGACTTCCGGCTTCCACTCGTACCGGGTGGAAGTTTGGCGAAGGCGCCCCCGGCTCCTGCTGATGCTGAATCACCGCCTCCCGGAAGCTCTCGCTCGGCAGGTCCTGATACAGATCGCCGCCGGCTGCGCTAAGCGATCC
>CAZKWP010000007.1:0-17180 GCA_964556555.1 uncultured Syntrophomonadaceae bacterium | reverse complement strand
TTTAAGACCTGCATCCCCCGACAGATTCCTAAGATCGGCAGCTCCCGCTTAAAGGCTAAATCGACAATTGCCAGTTCAAACTCATCCCGTTCCGCAGAGACTTCGCCCAGAGCCGGCCGCGGCGATTCCCCAAAAAAAGCGGGCTGAATATCTCCGCCACCGGATAAGATTAGGCCGTCAAGGTGATCCAGATAAAACGGCAGCGCCGCAGTTTCTATCCCCACCGGCAGTACAACCGGCAGTCCGCCGGCCGCTGCCACAGCCTGCAGATAGGCTTGCCGCAAGTAAACCTGCCGTTTCCCGCGATCCCAGCCCCCGGTGATTCCAATTAAAGGCCGAATAAATCCCACCCCCTAAGAAAAAAAGGCCTTCTGGCCTGTCTGCTCTTACACATTCACTAAACCCAAACTGATTTCCAAGGCTTGATTCACTTTCCGAAGACTCTCCTCATCCAGCTGCGCCACCCGGTGTTTCAACCTTTTTTTATCAATCGTCCGAATTTGCTCAGCCAAGATTACGGAGTCCTTTTCCAGGCCACTCCGTTCCGCTTTGATCTCCACGTGGGTAGGCAGTTTGCCTTTGCTGATCTGAGAGGTGATCGCCACGATAATGGTGGTCGGACTGTACTGATTCCCAATATCGTTTTGCACCACCAAGACCGGTCTCGTACCGCCCTGCTCAGATCCCACCACCGGACTTAACTCAGCGTAATAAATTTCGCCTCGTTTAACCGTCATTTCTTCTCACTCCGCCAGTTTCGCTCAAAGTACCAGCATGCTTCCGCTTCGGCAGCAACCCCCTCGACGGCCAGGGTCAGATTAATCTGGGCCATCTCCGCATAACCCCGCTTCATTTGTTCCCGCAGCGACTGTCTTTTCCGTTCCGTGATGTAGAGCAGCATCACTTCCTGAATCAACTCGCTGCGGTTAACCTTCTCGATGGAGACAATTCCGTCTATTTCAGCAATAATGCTTTCCGGCAAACTAACCATTATCCTTTTTAAAACTGGCAAAAGAGGCACCCCCCAGAAAATTTTGGGTTAAAGTCAGGTTTAGTCGTATTTAAATATTTTCGGTAACCTTAAACCAATCCGGGTTACGATTTCATAATTGATCGTCCCGGCCTTTTCCGCGATTTCCTCCGCTAAAATACACTGATCCCCCTGCTGGCCCATAATCACGGCTTCATCGCCGGCCTGCACCCCAGGGATATGCCCCACGTCGATCATAAACTGATCCATGCAGATGGTTCCCACTACCGGCGCCCGCTGCCCCCGTACCAATACCTCGCCTTTGTTGGATAACACCCGCGGGTAGCCATCTGCGTAGCCCAGGGCAAGGCTCGCAATCCGGGTGGGACGCTCTGCAATATAAGTCCGTCCGTAGCTGATCCCGGCTCCCGCTTTTATCTCCTTAACTTGAGTAATTTGCGCTTTAAGGGACATGGCCGGAGCCAAATTAACTTTCTGATGATTCACGTAGGGGGAGGGGTAGATCCCGTAAATGGCAATCCCCGCCCTCACCAGATCCAGGTGACTTTCTGGGAGGTCAATAATGGCGGCGCTGTTAGCTATGTGCCGAATCGGCTTTTCTATCCCGGCATCCTGTAATTTGGTTAACATTTGATTGAATAAGTCCAGCTGCGCTCGGGTAAACTCCTTGTCTTCCTCATCCGCGGTTGACAAATGGGAAAACACGCCTTCGATAATTAAGCCTGGTAAAGCTTTAATCCGTAAGATTTCGGACAGCAACATTTCTGCTGTAGGAAAACCAATCCGGCCCATGCCCGTATCCAGCTTCAAATGGATTCGGGCCGGCTTGCCCAGTTTCACCGCTGCCTCAGACAAAGCCTCAGCTAAAGAATAACTGAAAACCGTTTGCCGGATATCAGCCTCGACTACCGCCTCCGCCTGTTCTTCCGGAGTATACCCCAAAATCAAGATCGGTACCTCTACCCCGAAATTCCGCAGCACCACCGCTTCATCCAAAACCGCCACGCCCAACCAATCGGCGCCGCTCTCCATGGCGACTCGACTGACTTCTATGGCTCCGTGCCCATAGGCGTTCGCCTTGACCACGGCCATCAGGCGGGTTTCCGGCTTAAGCAACCGGCGCAGTTCCCGAATATTATGCGCAATCGACTGAAGATCTATCTCAATCCAGGCTACTCTCCGCATCATCAATCACCGGCCAAAAACGACCGCACGATATCGGCCCGGGTTATAATGCCAACCAGTTTCTTCCGGCGCAGCACCGGCACCCGGTTAATCTTTTTCTCGACCATGATCGAGGCGACTTCGCTAACCAGGGTATCCTCGCTAACCGCAATCACCTTTTTGGTCATCAGGTCTTTCACCTTAACGGCCGTGACCTTCCGAAGCTCTGTTTCAAAACGGTTCGGACTTTCCAGATAGATGAACCCGCCCAGCAGAGACAAGACCGGGGGAGTTTTCAAATTTGCTTCTTTCGAAATCAGATCCCCTTCACTCACAATCCCGATTAATTCGTTATCCGCGTTAACTACCGGCACACCGCTGATCTTATGCTCAATCAGCAGCTTGGCCACCTCGGGCACGTGCATATCGGGCGTTACGGTAACTACCTGATGAGTCATAATGTCTTTAGCTAACAAATCAGTTCCTCCATTCCTAAAAGGCTGCCAGAAGCGCTGAGTCAGCCGCGGATCAACCGCTAAAGCTGACAGTTTCCTTCTAGTTTAGCGTTAACTCGGATCGCTTTGCTTATCCGTTTATTTTCACTGGTTAATCCTTATAATTTTTATTTCTGCCTAACTGGCCTGGTTAAACTTTGGCTCGCTTCCTTTTCCATTTCCCGCAGCGCCGTCGGCAAATGCTGGATTAAATCACCGGCAATCAGGCCGCGCATCCCTTTTTGCTGCTGTACTTGATCGCCAACCAGCCCGTGCAGGTAAACCCCTAAAGCGGCCGCGGCAACCGGCTCCAATCCTTGGACGGCCAGTCCCGCAATTATGCCGGTTAAAACATCTCCGGTACCGGCCGTGGCCAAACCGGGATTGCCCGTTGGATTGACGCAAACCCGACCATCCGGAGCGGCGATAATGGTGCGATTTCCCTTTAGTACTACGATGGTCCCCCATTGTGTTGCGGCCTTTACTGCCACCTCCAGCCGATTTTGTTGAATTTCGGCGATCGAAACGCCCAGCAGCCGGGCCATTTCCCCGGGATGCGGAGTAAGTATTACCGGTCCGGCGGCTGCGGTTAAGCTGGAAACGTCTTCCGCCAAGGCATTCAAGCCATCGGCATCAATGATTAACGGCTGGGAAACCATTTTCAGCAGTTTTTGCAGATACTCCCCGGCCTCAGGATAACGGGACATACCCGGCCCGACCGCAACAGCGGAAATCCTTTTAAACCAAGGCTCTAAAAGACCCAGCCCTTCCGGCGACAGATTCTTGCGCTCGGTCTCGGGTAAAGGTAAACTCATTACCTCCGTAAGCTTATTCTCCAAAATTGAATTTAATGACCGGGGAACCCCGGCTGTGACTAATCCCGCCCCGGTGCGCAGGGCTGCTTCGCTGGCCAGAGCCATTGCTCCGGTCATGCCTTCGGACCCGCCAAGGACTAGAACATGCCCATAATCGCCTTTGTGTCCCTCGGGATTACGGTTAACCAGATGCTTTACGCACCACCGTCGGTCCAGGAGATCCCGGGTCAGCTTCTGTTTGTCAATCAGCGTCTGCGGAATCGAGATATCCGCTACTTCCAAATCCCCGGCCAGGCTCGCCCCAGGTTCAATTACCAAGCCTAACTTGGGTAAGGCCAAGGTTACGGTGCAAATAGCCTGAATCACCGCACCCGTCACTTTTCCCGTATCCGCTTCCAAACCGGAAGGGAGGTCTACGGCAATCACCGGTTTGCCCCGACCATTAACCAGGTGGATAACTTGAGCGATCAAGGGGGAGACAGTTCCTATAAAACCGGTGCCGAAAATGGCGTCTATCACCAGATCCGCTGTGAGCAACGCCAGTTTTACCACATTCAAATCCCGATTGTCGAGTATTGATTTAAGGGGTACCCCCATTTGGCGCAAAATTGCCAGATTAACGCCGGCATCCCCTTTCATTTCCTCAGCGCGGGTAAGGAGGAGCACCTTAACGTCAGCGCCCGCATTAATCAGATGCCGGGCTACGGCCAGTCCATCTCCCCCATTATTGCCTTTTCCCACTAAAACCAAGACCTTACGGCTAGGTACCGGCTGTTCCAAGTAACGCAGCGCCGTCTCGGCCACCCGAATCCCGGCGTTTTCCATCAAGAGCAGACCGGGGATCTTATAGTCAGTAGAGGCTAATTTATCAATTACCTGCATTTCTTTATAGGTAACCAGTTTCATCCGTTCACCGCCATATCTGCAGCCAAGGCTCCCACGGCAACGGCTACCGCAGCCGCATATTGCTTACTATGGGTAAGACTGACCTTAATTTCCAAAACCCCTAATTCCGCAGCCTTATCCGCAGCCCTTCCCGCTAAAAACACCTGCGGACGACCTAAGGAATCGGTAACCACTTCTATAGAAGACCAACCCAGTTCCCAGCCCGAGCCTAAAGTCTTAAATATCGCCTCTTTGGCCGCGAACCTGGCGGCCAAAGACTGTGCTGGCACTGGTTTGCTCCGACACTGGGTTATTTCCTGTTCCGTAAACAGCCTCCCCTTAAGCCTTGCGGTTCTTTCCAGGGCCCGTTCCAAGCGCTGCACTTCTACGATATCAATACCAATTCCCTTTAACATGGTGCAATCCCTCTTCAAAATCCGACTTTGCCTTTATTAATTTCTCCAAAAAGGAAAAAAAACCTGCTGCTTGGGACAGGCAGGCCTGAGTATTTTCTGCTAAAACTGCTTCGCCCCCAAGTTTAATTCCCAGCTAAATTTGTAACGAATAAAAACTTGTTACCGGATTAAAGTGTGATCGAAAAATTTATTTCACCGCGAAAAAATTTTTTAGTACGGCTCCGCACCTGGAATTACTTGCCACACTTAAGTTATTCCCTAAATCCAGCTAAAACATGACTAAAAACCGAGTTTACTGCCGGTTATTCGTAATTCCGCGGCACATTGGCGGTTGCATTCGACACTTGATTAAGCCAACATGAAGTTAGCCATTTCCTGTATTGCCATGGGTTTCCGGGAAAACCTAAAAAAAGAATATTGTACTCTTGGCTTTAATCAGGTAAGATAGGGTTGTTCTATTGTTAAATTGTCCCAAAGGCAACTTAATATTCTATTTAAGTATGGCTTTAAACTTTTTTGATAACTTCAGCAAAGCAATAACCGGGAGGTGATGTAACTGATTATTGGATATAGCTGATTATATAGAAGTTCTATAATTTACTGTTTTATAATAGAATTTCCCTAGACTGAAATCTTTAGGTAACCTACACAGATTTTATGTTGCCTTTTAAGCTCGACCGCGGAATTCGAAAATCGAATCTGTCAAATACTATGTTAGAACGAATTAAAAAGCGGGCGCCAAAAGCCAATCAAGCTGAATAATGACCGCTTAGTTGAATGAGCTTAAAAGGAAACCGGGACATACTCCGCTACCAATACTAGGAAAGGGGTTCTTGATTTTGGATGGTTTTCTCTTTTATTTCCTGACCGCGTTAGTAACTATATCAGAAGCCATAGTGATCGTTGTCCTAATGTACTATTACGCTGTTTCCATATTTGGCTGGCAGAAGATTGAAGAAGAAAAAGACTTAATGCCAACAAAAAGGTTTGCGCTCTTAACCGCTGCCCACAACGAAGAAGCCGTTCTCAAATACCATTTGGAAAGTCTGAAGAAAATAAATTATCCCAAAGATATGTTTGATATTTATGTGATTGCTGATAACTGCACCGACAGCACCGCAGAGATTGCCCGCAGCGAAGGCGTGGAAGTGTTTGAACGTTTTTCACCCGACCGGGGCAAAGGCTTTGCGGTAGAGTGGATGTTGAACGAATTGTTTAAGATGGAAGACAGAAAATACGATGCGGTTTGTTTATTCGATGCGGATAACCTGGTCTCCGCCAACTTCCTCTCGGAAATGGGCGCGAAGTTAAAACAGGGCTTTAAATCGATTCAAGCCTATCTGGATATCAAGAACCCTAACGACTCCTGGGTTACGGCCTGTTACGCCACGGCTTACTGGTCGATGAACCGGATGTGGCAGCTCGCCCGTTATAATTTAGGCTTATCCAACGCCTTGGGGGGAACTGGTCTCTGTATAGACTATGAAGTGCTTAAAAAACACGGTTGGGGCGCGCACTGTCTGACAGAAGACCTGGAATTTACCATGAAATTATTGCAAAACGGCATCAAAACCGCTTGGTGCCACGATTGTAGAGTATATGATGAAAAACCGGTGCATTTTTCTCAGACCTGGAAGCAACGCACCCGCTGGCTGCAAGGACACTGGGATGTAGCCTTCCGCTATATGATACCGCTAGTTAAAAAAGGAATTGCCGAAAGAAAGTGGTATCCCGTCGACGGCGCAATTTACCTGTTTCAGCCGATTTTAATCATGACCATGCTGTTTAATATCGCAATTAGTTTAGTTGCGTCCTTGTTCCCTGAGCCCATATACGCTACTCCTTTAGTCAGCTTTCTGCCTGCTTGGTTCTGGATTGTTTTCGGCGTTTTGGGCTACACCTACCCGATGCTGGGACTATACTTGGAAGGCGCCCCTAAAAAAGCCTATGCCTACTACATCACTTATCCGATTTACGGATTGACTTGGTTCCCGGTAACCCTGGTAGGGCTTTTCAAACACGGCAACCAAACTGAATGGGCCCATACCCGCCATACCCGGGGGATTTCCATCAGCAGCCTGGAATAAACAAGGATTAAGAAAAGGGTAATATTTTTAGGATTAAAAAATTTGTTCATACAGTTTTTCCCAAGCAAAATCCCCCTCAGCGCATAGCTTAAGGGGGATTTTGTCCGGCAGCCTGAGGGGTAGGCTTTATTCGTTAAGCAAAAAACCGCCTCTAAAGAAAAACAAGACAAAAACTGCAATCACCAAGATCCAGATCAGATTACTGCTGCCGCCAAAAAATTCAACAATCGCATTGGGATTAACATTATCCTTATCCATTTTCGAAAATCCCTCCCTAAGCATAAAAGTTTCTTACAGGCGCTACATCATATTCAATCAGTTACCGAAAGGTGAACAAAATCCATCTACTTTCCTCGGCCAAAAAATAAGCCTACCCATTGGCCGTAAGCGCCAAATAAGGTAGACGTCATTTCAAAAAATTAAGTTAATGCGGAATTTTTCCTATACCCAAGCTATTCAACCGTGTAAATCCGGGCAAGTAAACCAGGGCTTTATAAACTGATTTGACCAAGGAAGAATAAAGCCACCAGTAGGGTCCCCAGCAGGCCAAAAGTTGCTGATACCCGAGACACTGCCCTCCACCCCTTTCTGACTCTTGCCTGCCGCTGCAGCAGACAATTTACTAAAACTGCTTCCTCCCTTAAAGCGGGTCCGGGTCTGACGACCTTATCCACCCGCACTATAAGATATGCGTAATATTGTATACCTTATACCGGGATTACTTTGTAATTCGTGATAACTATCGCAAATTCCTGCCGGCTTTTTCTATTTTTTTTAGTTCAAAGGAGCTTAAAAAAGCGCAATTTTGGGAGAAAGGCGGGTATAATAACAGGGCAAGTCAGTACAAAAGGTTAATAATTTATTTAAAATTTTTTAAATTATTTTGGTTAGCTACTTTTCCAGCACTCCCAATAAATTTTCCGCTAGTACTTTTTCCAAATCCTTGCCATCAAAAAGGCTTTCCAGTTTGTACCGTTCGTAAGCCGGGTCACCGAAAGGAAAATCACTGCCAAACAGAATCCGCTCCACGCCATAGTGTTTGGCAAAATCAGCGATTTCCGTGGAACTGGCCAGGGCGGTATCCACATATACCTGGGGGTTGTCAAAGAGCCCGGCTCTTTTTAACTGCGGGTATCCGCCGTTTAATCCGCCGAAATGAGGAATAATTACGATAGTCCGCTGATTGATTTGCTTAACCAAATCAAGGGTGTAATGAAACTCATCCTCAATAATGATGGGCAAACGGGCATTGCAGACGTGTTCGATAAAACGCTGACACTCTGGCGAATCATACTTGTACTTCGGCTCATTCGAGTGCCGGTGCCATTTAACCCCGTCAAAAACCGCTTCGGGCAGGGCAAAGTCGTTCCAGACGAACCAGTAGGTAAAAATTCGCGGCGAACGCAGCGTCTTAAGATAGGCATGCACCTTGGCCCGCGATTCCCGGTAAGCGGGACTGTCTACAAAACTCCCGTCATAACGGTCATAGATCTCCTCCACTGGGGAAAATAAGACTCCCCCGTCTATGGCCCCATCGTCCCAGAGCCGGCCCAGCCGCGCATAGGGAAGAGAAAGCCCGCAATGCGCGTGCGCATCCAGAGCCAACATAATAAATCCGCCTCCTTTCTAATCCCACAGCTCCACTAACTGTGTCTCGCCTTCCTCGTTCAAGGTGATTAAACCTTGCTCCGTTATTTTTAAAGTTGGTATCGCCGGCAAAGTTAAATAAGCCATCGTTAAAAATGGATTATAAATTGAGCAGCCGAGCCCTTGGGCAGCCGCATTTACCTCCGCGTGTCTCAGGGCTACTTTTTCCGCCGTTTCATCAGACATCAGCCCGGCCACAGGCAGAGGAAGGGTGGCCAGGACTTTCTGGCTGCCGCTGACGACCGCCATTCCCCCGCCCATTTCTGCTACGGTCTGGGCAGCCAGCACCATCGCCTCTTCTTCGGCCCCGATTACAATCAGATTATGCTGGTCGTGGGCTACCGTAGAAGCGAGGGCTCCGGCCTTCAAGCCAAAACCGCGGACAAATCCCAGTCCGATCCGGTCTCCCCGATTCGCGCGTTCGATTACCGCTGCCTTCATTATGTCATACTCGGGTTCCAGCGCGTTAGCAGACTGCCAGCCGGGCCGAGTATAGACCTGGTCGTTAATCACCTCGATTATCCGGGCGCGCGTACTTCCTGGCGGGGGTGCGAAATTTAATTTATTCCTAAGAGCCGGGGGTAAACTCAGTGTTGGTGCCGCTGGCTTTACCCGGGGCGAGTCAGGCTGGGTTGCCCCGTTCCCCGCCGGACTGTTGAATTTACCGTTTTCCGCGGCCCGCACCCCTCGCTTATATACCTGCCTAACTTGGAAAAGGTGAATGCTGTTTACGACGGCAATATCCGCCAGATACCCGGGAGCGATAACTCCCCGATCGTTTAAACCAAAGAGTTGAGCGGGGTTTATAGTCGCCATTCGAATCGCGGTTACCGGGTCTAGCCCCCAGGCCACCGCAAACCGCAGGATATTATCGATGTGTCCTTCGGCAATCAGATCAGCAGCTGAGCGCTGCCCGCTGCAAAAAGAAAAATCAGCCGCATTGCGCTCTGTAACCAGAGGCAAAAATTGATCCAGATATTTAACGGCCGACCCTTCCCGGATCAAGATATGCCTTCCTAAGGAAAGCATTCCTGCAGCCTCCTGCACCGAAGCAGATTCCCCATCGATGAGATCGTTAGGGGCTACAAAAACTCGGGGAAGATTCCCGCTGGGCTGAGTCATTGCCGACAGCGCTTGCCCTGCCAATTCCTCAGCATCCGCTGCTGCCTCAAGATTTTCCCTGAAATCCGGGTCCTTCAGATACTCCTCGGGAAAGCTGTAAAGTTCCCCGAAACTGTGGTAATTCGCGTAATTCCTTAAAAACTGAGCCGTCCCGGAGGAATCCGGGCTAACTGCTAAATTAGGCCATTCCACGGCTGGCGCCTTGGCCGGAATCGGAAAATAAACATCCAAGGGCTGGGCTGTATTAATCCGCAGCATATCTAAAAAACCGGGCCAGCCCAGAACATTGATCAGTTCTTCGGGATCGCCAATCACCGTGGTGGTTCCGTGGGGTACGGCTGCCCGCGCAAAGCCCGGGAGGTTAAGTCTGGAACTTTCCAGCTGAATGCGGGTATCGAACAAACCCGGGATCAGGAATGAGCCTTCGAGGTCAACAACCTCCTGTGCGTCGTGGTAATCCCCCACCCCGGCAATTCGATCACCGACTATAGCTACATTCGCCGGCACTACTTCTCCGTTTATAACGTTTACCACGGAAGCTCCTTTAAGTAAGATATCGGCTGGCGCTTGTCCCAAGGCTGCGGCGGCTAATTTCGTCATCATGATTGTGTACTACCTTTCTAAACGATGGAATTGACTAGTTTTTAATATTATAACACTCGGCTTCGTTTAAGTCTTACAATTTAAATTCAACATTGTGTTCAAGCATTAATAAGTTGATAATTCCTAAATTTACCGGAAAATTTCCGCAGTTTATTCAGTTTCCACATTAATCCGGCTCCGGCGGTTTATTCGGCTGATTAATGCCCTTTGCCCGTGAAGTCTCGGCAAAAGCTGGGCTAATCTTATTTACTTTATGAATTTGACTATTTTTAAAATTGCTTTTCCCCGGGGCAGGATTCTACCCTTTAAACGTTGTATTATTTAAATAAACCAAACTTAGCTTAAAATACCAGACATGAAATGATGCGGGAGGCTTCGTATGAGGGATAAATTTAAATTATTTGGCCTCGCTCTTGCCTTAGGCTGGTGCTTAGCAATGGGCGGCTATGCGACTCAGGCCACCGTTAGTGACAACCAAATCCCGGGCTCAGCCAGCGACCCGCTGATCACCCAAAGCTACGTTGACCAGTCTTTTGGGGTTTTAGAGAATAGGCTTGACCAGCTGGATGCCCGGATTCAAAACCTGCCGAAACCAGAAACCCCTGCCGCGCCGCTTGGCCCCCAGCCGGTCCAGGTAGCAGTCAACGGTCAGCTGGTAAAGTTCCCGGACCAGGATCAAAAGCCGTTTATAGATCCCACTACCAATCGGACATTAGTCCCCCTCCGATTTGTAATGGAGACCGTCAAAGCTCAAGTCGACTGGTACGGCCCAGAACAAAAAGTGACCATAACCAAAGCTAACACCAAAATTGAACTCTGGATCAGTAAGGTCATTGTCCGGGTTAATGGGGTACAGACCGCTACGGATCAGCCCCCAGTGCTGGTTCAGGACCGGACCATGGTTCCCCTGAGATTTTTCAGTGAAAAATTGGGTTACACCGTAGAATGGGACCCGGCGTCCCGATGCGCCTCCATCCAGACTAATTAAGGCACCCATTTATAGACGAGCGTCTTTAAAGATCCCCGGATCCGCTCTGAATCTTCCTAAACGGTAAGCTTTAAGCTTACAGCCCTCAGACTAATTCAGGCGGCTGATCCGGCAAGCCAGCCAAATCCTCCACGTTGCGGCAGTGATAAAGCTCCAAAAAAAGACTCACCCAAAGCTGATTTTCCCATTCGTTAAGCTGCCCCAGATAATAGGCCATATCCCTGAGCCCCTGCAGATAATTATAATAGTTGCTTTTAGTGGTCTGAAAGAAGTCCGCCGTTTCCCGCTGTCCGATCTCGTTTAAACCCTGCCTGGCAGCCCGAAACCGCACTTTTAAATACCGCTGTGGATCGAAAACCATTATCGTATTCCTCCCTTTGCCGGTATGAAAAAGGTGACAGCCCGGTTTAAGGGTTGCCACCTCGTAATTATTGCCCTTATAGCCCTTTGCCGTAACTTCGGGATTAACGGCATACTCACGTTCCCGTTGTCATCACCTTAACTGTTTCGTGACCGGCTGCTAACACTTGGAATAGCCGCAGTCGCTGCAGGTGTAACAGCCTTCTAGAGGCATTAAAGCCTTACCGCACTCGGGGCAAACCACCCCGCCCCTGGAAACGCTCAAATCACCGGAAACCTTCATCTTAAAACCATTCTCCCGAATCACTTTTTCCATGGCCATCCCGATAGAACTGGCACAGCTCTTGCCGGGGCTCAGCTCGCGGCCTCTTCCTTTGGCCAGCATCCAAGACGGACAAGAATGGGTGGATTTCAGCTGCTCTACGATGTCCAGGATCGGCACACCCGCGCGGATCGCCATGGAGACCAACCGCGAGGTGGCCTCCGTATACACCAGGCAGCCGCCGTCACTGCCAGTGGTGATAAAGGTTTCAATGACTTCCCCGTTGTCCGGATCGTAATTAACCGTCAAATATACCTTGCCGCAGCCCGTATCCAGCCGCTCGGTAACCCCCATTGTCCTGGTGGGCCGAGGTTTGATCTGCCCATAATCCAGTCGGGCTTCTTTCTTGCTTTTCTTTTCCCCAACCTCGATAACCCCTTGTTTCGAACCATCCCGAAAAACGGTGATGCCTTTCAGCTTGCCGGACCAGGCTGCGAAGTAAATCTCGCTGATATCCTCGGCAGTGGCTGAATTCGGTAAATTAATCGTTTTGGAGATGGCGTTGTCGACATTTTGCTGCAGTACCTTCTGCATTTCCAGATGGTCACGGGGATGAATATCCTGCGCCCCTTTAAACAGCTGCTGCAGACGCTCCGGAATCCCGGTCACCCCTTGACAGGAACCCTGCTTCGCTACTTCCGCCATCGCCGCCCGGGAAACCCCCGCCTTTTCACAGCTTTCCTGGAAGAGAGGGGAGAAAACGTCAAACACACCGGCCTGGGTAGTCTTACGGTATGCAACGGCAAAGATCGGTTCAATCCCGTATCCCTCCGCCCCGGCTAAAACCGTAATCGAACCGGTAGGCGCAATCGTTATGCAGGCCGCATTACGTCTTTTCTGGTCATTCTCCGC
Source organism: uncultured Syntrophomonadaceae bacterium (assembly GCA_964556555.1). Taxonomy (GTDB): domain Bacteria; phylum Bacillota; class Ch66; order Ch66; family Ch109; genus CAYXHK01. The sequence continues at coordinate 4,434 of CAZKWP010000007.1, read as the reverse complement.
AAAGATTGACTCCGGCCACTGGGGGAAGACTCCTTTTTCTGCGCCTAATTCGGCCGAAACCTGGTGCGCTGCCTTTTGAACGTGTTCTAACACTTGACTGGCCAGCTGCCGGCCTTCCGCTGAATCGTAAGCCCGACGGCACTTGATCAGTAAGTCGTGGAGGCCCAGGATCCCCAATCCTACTTTCCGGGTACTGCGGGTATGGGTGGCAATAAACTCCATCGGATAGACGCCGACATCGATCAGGTTATCTAAAAACCGGATGGCCACTGCCGTGGTATGGGCCAGCTTATCCCAAGCCACCTGCTCACCGTCGACCATGTTGGCCAAATTAATGGAGCCCAGCAAGCAGCTTTCGCCCGGGGAAAGGGGCTGCTCGCCGCAGGGATTGGTGGCATTAATCTGGTTGGTTGGCACCGGGTTGGTTTCAGTAAGACGATCCAGAAAAATCACCCCTGGATCCCCACACGACCAGGCCGCTTCGATAATTTCGTACCACAGCCGCCGGGCCGGGAAGGTGCCCCGGCTTTCCCCGTTAAATTTAAACTCCCAGTCGGCGTCATTATTGACTGCCTGCATAAAGGCATCAGTAATTCCCACTGATAAGTTAAAATTTTCAATTCCGCCCTGCCGCTTAACTTGTATGAAATCTAAAACTTCCGGATGATCGCAGTTTAAAATTCCCATAAAGGCGCCCCTCCGAACGCCGCCCTGCTTGATCATACCGGCACTTGAATCATAGAGTTTTATCAGTTCCACCACGCCGCTGGCCTGTCCTTTGGTTGAGCGCACCAGGTCCCCCTTGGGACGGATCTTGCTGAAGTTGTAACCTAAACCGCCGCCGGATTTGCAGACCAAAGCCGAGTCCTTCAACGTTTGATACATGGAATCCAGGCTGTCCTCAACGTCCAGTACGAAACAGGCCCCGGGCTGCCAATCCCGGTCGGGTTTGCCCATATTGGCCCAAATCGGAGTAGAGGGGACAAAATCCCGACTGTCGATAACCGCGGCAAACTGCTTAGCCCAGTTCCTGCGCTCCTCTTCTTTTTCCGCTAAAGCTGCGCAATTACTGATCCGAATTACGGCTTCGGAAGGGGTTTCCGTAATCTCCCGCTGCTCATTCCGCATAGCGTAACGATCATTAAAAATAGCCATGCCATTAGGCGTTAGTTCCACGTGCGGTCCTCCTTAGAACAAAATTTATCCGCCAAATTAACATTAAATAAAACACATAATTTTCCCAATTTTTTTCTATCATACTATATCCCGTTAAGCGGAAGCAACCATAATATCCTTCGATAGGTTACCCAGCCAACCAGCAGTTACCCCGCCTGTTGGATTTACGCTCATTCAGCTCTTTTTCAAGAAAAAGGCTGACAGAAAAGCGGAAAACACTGCCGCAACTATGCTTCCCGCCGAGTTTCCAAAACTATATTTTTTGCGGTAATACTTTAGTCAGGAACTGCTGGTTTAAGCCGGTTTTGTTACCCACCGGGGAACCAATCAAATTTTATAAGCGGCAGATCCTCTTAAATTGACTTCGGCTGATCCTTTGAGGAAACTAACCCTACGTACCTCAAAAACTTCATCAGGTAGCCGAAAAAGGCCGCGATCATTAGCCCTACTGCCAGATACAGGCACAGATAACCAAATTTAAAGCCTAGGGGAATTAAGAGGATAGCCGCAAAAAAAGCTGCGGTCGTAGCCTTCCCCAACCATTCCGCTCCCAGGAATCTGCCCCGGGACACCAGGATCCCCGCTCCGCGACCATAGCTGATTCTTTGAGTAAGACCAGATAAAAAATGCTTCTGGCAATATAATCGTAGGTCCCCAAATAAAAAAGCGCGGTTAACAACATCAGCTTATCGGCTAAAGGATCCAGCATTTTTCCCCAATCGGAGGTCATGGCTAAACGCCGGGCCAAGTATCCGTCCAGCATATCGGTTAAACCGGCCAAACCCGCAATGAGGATGGCGTAGTAGATGTTAACCGTGAACAGCCAGCCAAAAAGCGGAATCATCAAAAACCGGCTTAGGGTTAATAGCATGGGCCAATTAACTCTGTGCATACTTTTTATCCTCCACCTTGAAAAAGTATACACTACGCCGAGGCGGGATACTATCCCTCTTCGCGGATACATTGCGCTCACACCTATCCGTTCTAAACAGGCAGGATTCATTTACGGTTTAATTAAACGATTCTGCCTTACGCCTTGGAGGTTCTGGCTTACGACCCAGCGGCTTTGCCTATCCTTTCAGGCGCCGGTTTTCCCACCATCGCCAAAAATAACCGCTGGTGCGGTATTCAAGGTATCGCTCGTCCCCATAACCTGGTACCAGGATTAAGCCCAGGCGGTCCGGTTCACCCGGCTCCATCCCTAGCTGCTGCAGCTGCTCCGTAAAACCCTGGCCGTCTGGCTGGTTCCTTCGCCAGTATTTTATTTCCGCCGGAGAGGTAGCAGTCTTAAACGCTTCAAACAATGCCAGTCGTGACCGAGTTGAAACCCCGCCCACCTCGCTGATCACGTCGCCGCTCCTTAAACCCGCGCGATAGGCTGGAGAATTTTTCAGTACGTCAAGCAACCGCACCCCGCGGGGAGAGAGTACGTATTTCGCCGGACCCGCCAACTCCTGCCGCAGCGAACGGCGCACCACCGCCTCATGGCCGATCGGCGCAAACAGGGCTGCAACCCAGCTCAGGAGCGGATAATAAGAGGCCAGCGCCGCCAAGGTTAATAAAATCATGCTATAGCTGCCCAAAATCCGGGCAGAGAGCCGACTGCGCTGCCGCGGAGAGCCGGTTAGAGCCAATTCGCCATAACCTAGACCTACCACCGCCGGCAGCAAACCGTACATCTGGTGACTGCTGTCCAGCAGACCGGGCTTAAGCAGCGGCCACCAAGCGGGCATATCTATGCCCAAACTTTCGCCAGCCTCCCGGGAAATTATACTCATTACCACAATGGGGACCGGCCAAAATTTTTGCAGGTTAAACCCGCCTACCCCCTGCCCGGCCGCATTATAGGTGTAAATCGGCAGCGCCTCGCGGGCGCCGCTGAGCTTTATCAGGATACTCTCAATTATGTGTAAAATAGCAATCAAAGCCATTAAATGCGGCACGTTAAGCACCGGAAAACCAAAAATTAAGGAAACCAGGCTTAGCCCGCCCCCAGCGTAAGCAAAACATAAAAAACGCGGTTGGTAAAGCATCAGAATCAAGGCGATTATAAACACAAAGTACAGGCCGTAACCGGAGATGGTAACCCCAAATAACACCATTAACAGACTGCCGAGTACCCCCCCGATAATACCATACAAAGCCGAGCTTAAGGTGACCTTAATTACCGAGAGATCTGAGACCCCAAACAAGTAGGTTTTGATTCGGCTCATCCGCGCATACTGATAGGCGACAATGCCTGCCAGCACCCAGAAAATTGGCGATAAGACTACGGCTCCGCATAATTGCAAAATGTAGACCAGCAGTTTCGTCCCGTCCTCCAAATGCCCACCCCCGCTTCTCTGCTGCGGCCGGCCCACTTCGGGCCGAGAAAAAACATAAGCGCTAAACACCGGCTGGAGTCTGCGCTCATTATGACCTATAAACTAATAAGTTGTTAGTTTCTTAAATTTTTGTCTGCAGTACTTCGACGGCTTTAGCCAGCTGCACATCCTGCTGACTGTCGAGCGGCATATCGACTGCCACGTCCGGCTCGATTCCTTTTTGATTAATATCATTTCCATTAGGCGTCAGGTATTTATGGGTGGTCAGTTTGAGCCCGGCTCCGCCATTTAAGGGATATACCGCCTGCACCAAACCTTTGCCATAAGTCTTGGTGCCGATTAAAATCCCCGACCCCGTATCCTTTATCGCCCCCGCCACAATCTCCGAGGCGCTGGCGCTCATATCGTTTACCAAGACTGCCACCGGAATCCCTAAGTTATTCCCGTCGGCTTCATAAATATCTTCCCGCTTATCCCGGCCAACCACCCGGACTATGGGCCCCTTGGGAACGAAGTGATCGGCTACTTCCAGGGAAACGCCAAAATCTCCGCCCCCGTTATTTCTTAGATCAAACACTAAGGCTTTGATACCCTGGGTCATTAGGTTATCTAAAGCCTCATTGAATTCCCGGCTGGAATTTCCGCTGAAACTGTACAACCGAAGGTAGCCTATCCGTTCGTCGTTCTCAATCAACTTGCTTTCAACACTCGGAATATTAATTATATCCCGGATAAGGGTTTTCTCCAGGGGTTGAGGTTCGCCGGTTCTTTCCACGCTTAGCTGTACCTGGGTTCCGGGCTGTCCCCGCATCAGGGCAATGGCGGTATCTAAATCGATGCCCTCGGTTTTGCGGCCATCAATCCCGATTATCACATCGCCGGTCCGAATATCCGCCTTTTCAGCCGGGGTTCCCTTAAAAGGCGGAGCGCCTAC
>CAZKWP010000006.1:23768-39092 GCA_964556555.1 uncultured Syntrophomonadaceae bacterium | reverse complement strand
ACCGCCTCGGTTTTACCCAAGTCGATCAAAATATTCCGCTGTTCCTGCCGCTGCACCAAGCCAGTGACAATATCCCCTTCCCGATTCGAAAACTCCTCGAAGATCAGTCCGCGTTCGGCCTCGCGCAAACGCTGAACCACCACCTGCTTAGCGGTTTGGGCCGCAATTCGGCCAAAATCTCTAGGGGTGACTTCGATCTCGACCACATCTTCCAGATCGTATCTGGGGTCTAGTTTTCTAGCCTCCGGCAGAGAAATTTCGGTCCGGGTATCTTTAACTTCCTCCACAACGGTTTTCCGGGCCAGCACCCGTACCTTGCCTGATTCCTGATCAATATCTACGCGCACATTCTGCAGGGAACCAAAATTCTTGCGATAGGCGGATACTAAAGCGCCCTCGATTACTTCCAGCAGAATCTCAACCCGAATTCCCTTTTCTTTTTCCAGATCATGCAGAGCCAGGATAAATTCCTGATTCATTACCGATAGTCCTCCTATTCTGTTTTAAAGCGATTGGAATCTTAACCTAAAACATAAACTAACTAAACTAAAAATCTATCATCAGCCGGGCTGACGCCACCTGATTAAAAGGAATCTCAACGGGTCCGTCTATAAGCTCGACGATTACCTTTCCCGCTTCCAGTCCTTTTAAGACCCCTTCAAACTTTTTCTGTCCCGCCAAAGGGGCATAGGTAGTAACCCGGACTTTATTTCCCTGATAACGCCGAAAGTCCGCTTCCTTTTTTAGCGGACGTTCTAGGCCAGGACTGCTTACTTCAAAAAAATATGCCTGCTCAATAAGATCGGCATCGTCTAATAAGGGATTTAGCTTATTGCTAAGCGCCTGACAAGTGTCTAAGGTTACCCCGGCCGGATGGTCAATAAAAACCCGCAAATACCAGTCGGGTCCTTCCTTAGTATAGGTAACTTCCACCAACTCTAACCCCAACTCCTGGACTACCGGTTCCACCAGCTTAGCTACCAAAGTCTCAGCCTTTTCCTGCAGCGGTTTGGCTCCGCGAGACAACCGAGCTTGCTTATTTGCCTCATTCTTCGAACGGGTTTGACGCGACCCATCTTGGGGTTGATTCATCAAATCGGCGCTGGATATCCTGCCCTGAACTAAGGGCAGCGGGGCGCCCGTCACCTCCTGGTACTCCTTATTCTAAAATCCGCGGATAGCCTAAACCGGTTTCATAAACAAAGAGTGGGCAATCACCCACTCTTGGCCTCCTGCTAGAATATCTACAAGTCATCTAATTATAGCACAGGCCTTAAGCAATGGCAAGCGGCTCTCCTGATTTTCCTGGATATCCTGGTTTAATCGCCGAACAAACTTAACTGATCTGATTCCGGCAAAAAGGCTAAACAGCCGTGTTCGCGCAGCACGTCGATCAGATTCTTACCAACCCGGGTTCGCTGCCGTAAATCGTCGACCGAACTAAAAGGACGTTTTTGCCGCGCCTCCACGATGCTCGCGGCGGCGGCCTGTCCTAAACCCTGCAATGCCACCAGAGGGGGCAGTAAACCTTGAGGAGAAAGTAAAAACCGCTGCGCGTCGGATTTCATCAGGTCAACTCGCTGAAATTTAAGGCCGCGGGCATACATTTCCAAAGCCACTTCCAAAATCGTCAGCAAGCTTTTTTCCGTAGCTGTGGCGTCGTTCCCTTTTTGCTCCAGTTCCTCAATTTTAGACAGAACCCGAGATGCATCGCCGACAATCAACTGGGCGTCAAACTCATCCGCCCGCACGGTGAAAAAGCTGGCGTAAAAAGCTTCCGGGTAATAGACCTTAAAATAAGCGATCCGAAAAGCCATGGACACGTAGGCGACGGCATGCGCTTTCGGAAACATGTACTTAATCCTTTTACAGGACCCGATATACCAATCGGGAATAGAGCTTTCGCCCATCTGTGCTTCGAAATCCGGCTTTACGCCTTTCCCTTTACGGACATCCTCCATAATTTTAAAGGCAACCGAGGGGTCCATTCCCTGGTGGATTAAATAGGTCATAATATCATCCCGGGTAGAAATTGCATCCGCTAATTGAACCTTCCCGCTTTTAATCAAGTCCTGCGCGTTATTCAGCCACACATCCGTACCGTGAGAAAAACCACTGATGCGAACCAGGTCCGAAAAGGCTTTCGGTCGGGTGTCTTCTAACATTTGACGCACAAAACGGGTGCCAAACTCAGGAATCCCATAGGTTCCCACCACGGAACGGATCTGCTTTGGCTCAACCCCTAAAGGCTCCACCCCGGAAAAAAGCTGCATGGTTTTGGCTTCGCCAATCGGGACTTCCCGCGGATCAACCCCGGTTAAATCGTGCAGCATCCGAATTACCGTTGGGTCATCGTGGCCTAAGATATCCAGCTTAACCAAGCGGCTGCTGATAGACTCGTAATCGAAATGGGTGGTGATGACCGTTGATGTCTGGTCGTCAGCCGGCCTTTGAACCGGGGAGAATTGATGGATATCGTTACCCTTAGGGACAACCATCAGCCCTCCCGGGTGCTGCCCGGTTGAACGTTTAACCCCGGTACAGCCCTTAACTAAGCGGGCTATCTCCGCCTCCCGGGCTTTAACCTGATGTTCGTCCAGATACTTTTTGACAAAGCCGTACGCGGTCCGGTCCGCAATCGTAGTGATGGTGCCGGCGCGAAAAACGTGCTCCTTGCCAAAAATTTCTTCTACATAAGTATGGGCTCTCCCCTGATACTCACCCGAAAAATTGAGATCAATGTCGGGAACTTTATCCCCTTTAAAGCCCATGAAGGTTTCAAAAGGAATCTCGTGCCCGTCTTTAACGTAGGGAGTCCGGCACTGGGGACAGAGCTTATCCGGCAAGTCCGCCCCGCAACCTACGGAATTGTCCAAAATAAACTCGCTGTGGCAGCAGCCCGGACAGCGGTAATGCGGGGAGAGGGGATTAACTTCGGTAATCCCGGTCAGGGTAGCGACTAAGGAAGAGCCGACCGAACCCCGCGAGCCCACCAGATAACCGTCCTGATTGGATTTGAGCACTAGTTTATGCGCGATCAAATATAAAACCGCAAAGCCATTATTAATGATTGAGTTCAGTTCTTTTTCAATGCGCTGCTCCACGATTGCCGGCAGGTTTTCCCCGTACATTTCCCGGGCTTTCCGGTAGGTCATTTCTGTGATCTGTTCTTCGGCCCCCTCAATTACCGGGGCGTGCAGGTCCTCTGGCACCGGACGCATTTCTTCGATTAAACTACAAATGTGCAGCGGATTATCCACAACTGCCCGGCGGGCATTTTCCTTGCCCAAATAGCTGAATTCGGCCAGCATTTCCTCCGTGGTCCGCAGAAAAAGCGGAGCCTGCAGTTCCGCATCTTCATATCCCTTGCCGGTTTGGAGAATGCGGCGATAACACTCATCCTCCGGGTCTAAAAAATGAACGTCACCCGTGGCCACGACTGGTTTATTAAGCCTTTCACCGAGCTCGAACAAACACCGGTTTAGAGCCTGTAAGCCTTTATGGTCGGGAATCTGCTGATTGCGGATTAAAAACTCATTATTCCCAATCGGCTGAATCTCAATGAAATCGTAAAAGGAAGCGATCTCGTCTAAACGAGCGGGGGGCGCTCCCTCCAAGTACGCCTGGATCAGTTCGCCCGCCTCACAAGCCGTGCCTAAAAGCAGTCCCTGGCGATAGCGCTCAATCGCTTGCCGAGACAAACGGGGGTGCCGGTAATAATTCTCTATATGCCCCTCGCTGACCAAACGGTATAGATTTTGCAGACCCTGCTGATTCTGCGCCAGGATAATGATATGGTAAGTCTTGGACCGATTGCTGCGTTTGCCGGATTTAGGGGTCAATTCCTCGGTAAGATACCCCTCCATCCCGTAAATAACCTTGAGGCCATGTTTCTTTGCTTCTTCGTAAGCTTCGGGGAAAGCCTGTACGACTCCGTGGTCCGTAATGGCTACAGCCGAATGGCCCCAGTCGGCTAGACGCTGCATCAGGGACTTTACGTCCACAAACCCGTCCATCGAACTCATTTTCGTATGGAGATGCAGTTCAACTCTTGTCTGCAGCGCCTTTTCCTCCCGCTTGGGGGCGTCAGCCGCATTAATATCCTGCGCGAGCAGCGTAAGCTCCTGCGAATAACGGTCTACCTGAGCCGCTCCCTTAACCAGGACCCACTCTCCCTCTTTGAGGTGGCTGAGCACTCGGTTTTTGTCCGCTTCCTCTAAAAATAACTTGACCGTAATCGAGTCTGTGTTATCGGTTAAATAAAAGACCACCAAAGTCCGGCCGCTGCGCAGTTCCCGAACCGAGAGTTCAAAGATTCGGCCCTGGACTGTAACGGAGCGTTCTTCCTCAACCAGATAATTCAAAGTCCTGGGCTTCGTTTTAATCTGTTGGCCCAACCAGCATATGTTTTTCCCCGGCCCTTTTTTAGGGGCCGAATTGCTGATCTCCAGTGGTTTAGCCACGCCCCTTAAGGGTGCCGGGCTAATCTCCGTCAAATACCGCTGTGCTTCATTTGGCGCTTCGCAAATCTGTGCTTCTGCCGGTTTGACGGCATTCCAAAAAACTTGCGGTCTCCACCCCAAGTTTTGTTCCAGCCAATCCGCGATTAATTCTTTGGCCCCCTTGCCATCTAACCACTGCTTTGCCAAGGGGCTCTGTAAAAACACGGTCAGTCGGTCATCTTCGGTTATCTTGACAGTTGTTTTCTCCAGCCAGCCTTTTAAGATGCAAACCTCAGCGCTTAAACGGGCAGCGTAATACTCCCAGCGGCTGGTTAATTCCCGAACTGCTTCGGCTGGTTTATACTGGTTAACTATTTTCCACTCCACTTCGCGCAGGAGGGGAAACTGTTTTTTCCACCCATCACTTAAAACCGTAAAATACTCCTTGTCCACCGATTCCCCCAGCCAAAGCTGAATCGTCCATTTTCCGTACTGGAGATCAATCTCCACGGTTTTGATCTGGGCTTTGCTCAGCACCTCTATCGCTGCAGGAGGAAGATGCGTGCCCTCGAGCCAGTTCCCCGGCGCTTTGGCTTCACCCCTAAGCTGGGGTTCAGTCCTGGTCATCATTTCCCCTCCTAATTTGTTCAATCTTGATGATCCACTTTGAAAACCCCGGATACGCCATACAGCTTATCGGCCACTACTTTCGGCTTGATGAATGGGGGAATCCGAAGCAACAGATCTAAAACCAACTGATCCTCTTCCGAATGGCTTAAGGTTAAATTCTTAATATGAATCCCATCTTCCCCCAGCGCCGTACCAACCTTGCCAATGGCACCAGGCCGGTCGAGCACCACCACTGTAAAATGCTTATATTCACGCATTCCGCTAAAACGCTCTTCCACCTTAAAGAAGTAGACTAAAATCAGGAGGATAAAGCCGGTCGTGGCTACCGCGGCCAAATACAGTCCCGCCCCACAGGCCAGCCCCACGCAAGCCACTACCCAAAGTCCCGCGGCAGTAGTAAGACCGGTGACATTGGTCCCCTCGCGCAAAATACTGCCGGCTCCTAAGAAACCAATGCCGCTAATAACCTGAGCGGCAATTCGTCCCGGGTCCGCGGTAACTGTACTATGAAACTGATAGTAGATCTCCATCGACACAATCATTGCCAAGGCTGAACCCATACAAACCAAGGTGTAGGTCCTAAGACCCGCCGGTCGGGCCAGACTCTCCCGTTCCAACCCGATAATTGCGCCCAGAAAGCAAGCCAGAGCCAAACGCAGGACCATATCGTATTCACTCATTGGCCGCTTCTCCCCTCAAACCTTAGTCTAATCTAAGACAGCCAATTGCTGCTTCAACTGATTTGCAACGTACTCCGCTGCTGCTTCAATCTTAACCCGTAAATCATCATTATTCAAGCGGTTGCGGATCTCAACCTGCCCCTCTTTTAACGCTTTGGCCCCAACCGTAATCCGGAAGGGATACCCAATCAGGTCGGCATCTTTAAACTTTACGCCGGCTCGGTCGAGTCGGTCATCCAGCACCGTTTCCACGCCCAGTTTTTCCAGCTGCTCATATAGGGCTTCGGCCACGGTTTTCTGGGTTTCGTCCTGATAACTGACCGGGATTACCACCGCCTGATAAGGAGCAATGGATACCGGCCACTTAATCCCATTCTCGTCATAATTCTGTTCAATTGCCGCAGCCATGGTCCGGCTGACGCCAATCCCGTAGCAGCCCATGACCATCAGCTGTTCCTGGCCCTTTTCATCCAGGAAGCGAGCCTGCATCGCACAGCTGTATTTGGTCCCCAGTTTGAAAATATGCCCTACTTCTATGCCGTGCGTCTGCTCTAAAGGAGTACCGCACTCCGGGCAGGCCTCCCCGGCTTCAACCAGGCGCAAATCAAAGACTTCATCCAGGGGGAAATCCCGGCCAGGGTTTACCCCTTGATAATGGAAGCCGTCTTGGTTCGCCCCGACGACCCCCTGAACCATCAAAGGTATTTCGGCATCTGCAATGATTCGGATGCCTTGCAGGCCAATGGGTCCCACGAAGCCTGGCGAGGCTCCGGTAACCTCCTGGATCCGCTTTTCCGTCGCCATTTCCACTCTTAAGCACTCTAAACGATTCAAAAGTTTAACTTCATTCAAGTTTCGGTCGCCCCGCACGACAACCGCGACCATTTCTTGCTTGTCCGTAAACTCCGCCTCATAAAAGAGGGTTTTAATCACGGTTTTCGGGTCGATCTTTAGAAATTCCGTCACTTCTTCCACGGTACGCACCCCGGGGGTAGCGATCTTTTCTAAAGCAGTCGGCGCTTGCTCGGCCTGATGCAGTTCCGGCCGCGCTTCGGCTTTTTCCACATTGGCGGCATACCCACAGGTATCGCAGACTACCACTACTGCTTCCCCGGAACCGGCCAACACCATAAACTCGTGGCTGGCATTGCCGCCAATGGCTCCCGGGTCAGCCTCTACCGCCCGAAAACGCAGGCCGCAGCGCTGAAAGATCCGAGTATAGGCGTTATACATTTTTTGGTAGCTGACTTCTAAGCCAGCCGCATCCCGGTCAAAGGAATACAAATCCTTCATGATAAACTCCCGGCCCCGCATCAGACCAAAGCGAGGGCGGCGCTCATCCCGGTATTTATTTTGAATCTGGTATAAGAGAAGCGGGAGCTGCTTGTAGGAATGCACTTCCCCGCGGGTTAAATCCGTGATAATCTCTTCGTGGGTTGGGCCTAAACAAAAATCGCGCTGATGCCGGTCTTTGAGCCGAAACATCTCGTCCCCGTAAACTGCCCAACGCCCGCTTTCCTGCCATAATTCGGCGGGCTGTATAATCGGCAGGCCCACTTCCTGACCATCAGCATTGTTCATTTCTTCCCGGACAATCGCGGCAATTTTGAGCAGTACCCGCTGCGCCAGCGGCAGATAAGTATAAACTCCGGAAGTAGTTTTTCGAATCATCCCGGCCCGCAGCATTAGGCGATGACTGATCACTTCAGCCTCGGCCGGTTCTTCCCTCAGAGTTGGTGCAAACAAACGTGATGTGCGCACCAGCATTCCTCCTCTAATATATTTTTGGTTCCGTAAGCTTCATGTCTGTTTTATTTAAATAATTATACTTAAAAATTATACCTGTTTTTCGTTATCCAGGCGCTTTATTTCCGCCAACAAAGCCTCTGCCATTTCCGCTTCTTTAACCTTTCGCAGCGGCTCCCCTTTTCGAAACAGCAATCCCATGCCCTTACCGCCAGCTAAACCAACGTCCGCCTGCCGGGCTTCGCCCGGCCCGTTCACGACACAGCCCATAATGGCAATCTTTAAGGGGTGCTTCAGGTTAGCCAGTTCCTGCTCGACTCGTTCTACGAGGGGCAACAAGTCGATCTGACAGCGGCCACAGGTGGGGCAAGATATTATCTCCGCTCCCTTTTCCCTTAGCCCCAAGGACTTTAGGATTTCAAAACCAACCCGCACCTCCTCGACCGGGGGGCCGGTCAAAGAAACCCGCAGCGTATCCCCAATTCCCTCGGCTAAAAGCGTGCCAATCCCTACGGCTGATTTAACCGAACCGTAACGGCCGGCACCGGCCTCGGTTACCCCTAAATGGAGCGGGTAATTTACGACCTTAGATAACTCCCGATAAGCCTGGATCATTAGAGGGACGTGAGAGGCTTTAAGGGAAACCTTAATGTCGTAAAAATTCAAGCTTTCTAAGATCCGAATGTGTCCTAAAGCGCTTTCTACCAGCGCTTCTGTCGTTACTCCGCCGAACCGTTCAAGCAACGGTTTTTCCAGCGAGCCGGCATTAACCCCGATGCGGATGGGGATTCCTTTGGCTAATGCCTTTTGCGTTACCATTTCCACCCGGGACCGCTCCCCGATATTCCCGGGATTGATCCGCAGACCATCGATCCCGGCGTCCAGGCACTCTAAAGCCAAACGGTAATCGAAATGAATATCCGCAATCAGGGGGATGTTGGTTTGCCTTTTGATGGCCGCAATGGCCTGCGCGGCTTCCGCGTCTACAACTGCCAGCCGCACTATTTCACAGCCGGCTGCGGCCAATTCGTTGATTTGTCGGACGGTTGCCGGGATATCCCGCGTGTCTGTTTTAGTCATTGACTGAACGGAAACCGGAACATTCCCGCCTATTTTGACCGCCCCGACCTGCAACGGACGGGTATTTCTCCGAAGCGATTCCAACATAATGGCGCCTCCTGTACAAGGTCTTTTTGTTTATTTGCAATAATTTTAGCTTTTGAAGCAGGGGGACGGTTCTTTTGCATCTTCCTGTCTTTTTGAAGCAAGAGAACCGTCCCCCTGCTTCATCCCCCTGCTTCACTGCTTCCGCCAGCTGCGGCTATCCTCTCTGCGTGAACAGGCGCATCAGATCTTGGTAAGTAAGCACCAAAACCAGCACCATCAGCAAGGCAAACCCAATTAAATTTATCATTCCTTCGCGTTCCGGCTCCACGGCCCGGCCGCGTACTTTTTCAATCGCCAAGAAGACTAATTTGCTGCCGTCCAAAGCGGGAAAAGGCAACAGGTTTAAGACCGCGAAATTAATACTTAAGATACCGGCAAAGGATAACAGCTGAATCCAGCCACCCCTTGCGGCTTCCCCAATCATTTGGGTTATGCCGACCGGGCCGGCCACATCCCCCGGTTCCACACCCACAGTGATCATCACCCCTAAGCCCTCCACCATCGCCCAGGTTAATTCCACCGTCCGGGTAAATCCCAGGCCAATCCCAGCCAGTGGGTTGGCTCGTTCGTAAGCAATCTCCGCTACAATCCCAATTTTCGGCACCTGGTCCATCAATTCCGGTTTGACATTAAATTCCCGCTGCTGGCCGGCTCGTTCCACCACCAAGTTTAAAACGCCCTCCGGTTCAGCCGAACCGATGGCTTGGATTACTTCAACCGTTTCCGGCCAATCCTTTACCGGTCGATCATTAATCACGATTATCCGGTCCCCAGCCTGCAGTCCAGCCTTGGCCGCCGGCGAGTCCGGCAAAACTTCCCCAATTAAACCGGTGGCAAAAGGCTGTCCCAATACCGAAAAGATGACCATGAACAGAACCGCTGCCAGCAGCAGATTCATAATCGGTCCGGCTAAAGCAACTGCCGCCCGCTGGCTAACGGTTTTATTGGTATAGGCACCTTCCAATTCGGACTCGCCAATCTCGCCTCCGGCCATGCGCACATATCCCCCCAGCGGGATGATGCGAAACGAGTACATAGTTTCGCCGCGAGTAATGCCAAACAGCTTGGGGCCAAACCCAAGACTGAACTCATGCACCGTAATCCCTACCCGTTTAGCGGCGATCAAGTGCCCTGCTTCGTGCACCATCACCAAAACACCAAAAACTAAAACAACCGCAATAAAGGTTATCAAAATTTAAACCTCCCTAGGCGTGTTCTTGGACCCAACTGCGCGCCCACCTATCAGCTTCCTGGATGGTCTCTAAATCCGGATTGTTTATCCGCTCATGCCGATCCATTGCCCCTTCGACTAGCCGGGGGATATCCAAAAATTTAATCCGGTTATTTAAGAAAAGTTCCACCGCTGCTTCATCCGCCCCGCTCAGCACTGCGGGCAGGGTTCCTCCGGCTTGCCCCGCGGCGAGGGCCAATCCCAGGCAAGGGAAGTTCTGCATATCCGGGTTTTCGAAGGTTAAGGATCCCACTTCCGCTAAATTTAAACGCGGCCAAGGACTCGCCCAGCGCTCCGGGTAAGACAGGGCGTATTGAATCGGCACCCGCATGTCTGCCTGTCCAAGGTGGGCCAGTATTGACCCATCCGCGAATTCAACCAGGGAATGGACCCTTGACTGCGGATGAACCACTACCTCGATCGCGGAATAATCCAGGTTAAACAGCCAATGGGCTTCAATTACTTCTAAACCCTTGTTCATCAGAGTCGCTGAATCTACCGTAATCTTTTTGCCCATAGACCAATTGGGGTGGCGCAGCGCCAGTTCCGCGGTAACCTCCGCCAGTTTGGCCGGGGGCCAGCCGCGAAAGGGTCCTCCCGAGGCAGTAATAATAATTTTGGTCAAAAACTGCCGCTCATCCCGTATGCATTGAAAGATAGCTGATGGTTCACTGTCAATGGGAATCAGCGGCACCTGGTTTTCTTTCGCCTCACCAAGCAACAGGTGTCCGGCGGCCACGATCGGCTCTTTATTGGCAATCGCTACCGGAATTCCCTGCTGCAGCGCTTTTAATGTCGGCTCCAAACCGGCCAGGCCACTCATTGCATTGACGACCAGGTCTACTGGCTGCTGTTCAATCAGTTGAGTAAGACCCTCGGGACCGGTTAAAACCTGGATGGGCGTATCTTTTAAACCATGAGCTGCGGTTTGGGCCGCTTCTCGATTGGCTAGGGCGACGAAGGCCGGGGTAAAACCCCGGGCTTGCTGCATGAGTAACTTCTGATTGTTCCCGGCTGCTAATCCAACAACTTGCAACTGGTCCGGCTGAGCCGCGACTACCTCTAAGGCTTGTCTCCCAATCGAACCGGTTGAGCCCAAGATAACGATCCGCTTGGGCTTTGGCTTTGGCTTTGACTTTTCGTTCATTATCTATCTCCCAGATCTGAATTCTGTTTAGCTAAGTTTTTATCTTTCGGCAGTTAACGATACCGGCCCGTTCTAAACGACAGCAGTTCAGCCCGGCGCAAAGCCTGGAACAAGACCAGGACAATTGGTCCGACAATCATTCCGATAACCCCCAGGGCCTTTAACCCGACAAACATCCCCAGCAGCGTAGCCAAGGGATGCAGCCCAATGCTGTCTGCTACAATTTTCGGTTCCATTACCTGACGCACTATCACAATAATACCATATAGAACCAGCAATCCACAACCGAAAGACATATTTCCCGCTGCTATCTCCCACAGGGACCAAGGGATAAACAGAGCCCCGGTGCCGAGGATGGGCAAAATGTCTAACAGTCCGCTGATTAAACCAAGCGTGAGCGCGTATTTCACCCCAAGGAGGTTTAAAGCTAGAATCGTAAAAAGCGCCGTCAGCGAGATTAGGATGGTCTGTGCTCGAATAAAACCAATGAGCGCGCCTCCCAAATCCTGAATTACCCCTCTCAGCCGTTCCATAAACTCAGGATCGATCCAGCCAAAGAGGGTTTGGATGATTAATTCCCGGTCGCGACTGATAAAATAGGTGGAAATGGTGGCAATTAAAAAAATGATTAAGAGACCGGGCAAAGCCCCGATAAAAGCGAATAAAGTGTTCATGCTCCCCTGCACCAGGGATTGGATTCCATCAATTATACTTCCAGTGTTTTTTTCTATGATCGCGGAGGCTTGCGGCGGGATCGGATACTTCAGGTAAAGGGTCTGCAGATTCTCAATCGTCTGCACCAAGTTCTGACTTAAAGTGCTCGAGGATAAGGTCAAAATCCGGTATAACTCCAGGAGTTCTTTTACCAACCGGCTGACCAGTAAGACCATGCCTAAACTTACAGATCCCCAGACTACGGTTAAAGCCAGCAAAACCGAAGTTCCCCGCGACAAAGACCACTGGCGGCTAAACTGGTTCACCAGCGGTTCAATGATTAGAGCCATCAAAATCGCCAGCAGAAAAGGCATAAAAAAAACTGGAATCTGCATCAGTACCTGCACCAGATACGGCACCACATAGTACAAGGCCAGGTAGCCCGCCAGTAAGCCGACGGCAATAATACTGAATCGCACCAGAATAATCACATTTTTTAGGAGGGTTGGGTCCATAAACCTCACCCCTTATGTTTCTGCTTATTTTTGGTCAGGGGTTTAAATAAGCCCAGCTTATCCAAAAGTATAATACCGGCACCACCAGCAGCAGGCTGTCAAACCGGTCAAGTATCCCGCCATGCCCGGGGATGAGGGTGCCGGAATCTTTTACGCCCGCTTGCCGCTTAATAGCGGATTCGACCAAGTCGCCAAGCTGGGCCATGGCCCCGCCGGCCAAACCTAAGATAGCCGCCGATCCAAGATCAACGGTCGGGCCGCCGATGTGCGGAAAAATTCGTGATACTAATAAGAAGATAAGCGTACTGGCGAATAAGCCGCCGGCCACTCCTTCGAGCGTTTTATTCGGACTGAGTTTAGGCCAGGGTTTATGCCTCCCCCACTTCCGACCCACGAAATAGGCGCCGGAATCATAAGCCCAGGTAAGCAGCAAAGCACCGGCAATCCAAAAAAAGCCCCCGCTTAAATCCCGCAGCCAAATCCAATAACTTAAGAGTCCCCCGATATAGACCGGGCCCCATAAGGTGAGAGCGATTTCGGAGAGGCCGCGCGCCGGGTGACCAATGACTAAGGCAACGGCAGTTAGCACTAATCCGACGACCGGCAGGCTGCCGAACATTCCCAAAACTACTCCGCTGCTTTCAAGATATGCAATTAATAGAAATAATAAGACCAGAAAACCGCCCAAAATTTCCGGCAGTTCAAAACCGGCGGCTTTGGTCAGGGCGGTGAATTCACGCCACCCCAGAAGCGCCAAAACCCCTAAAGCGGCGGCTAAGAGCCCCCCCCCGGACCAGACGATAAAGAAAATTACCGGTATGCCGATACCGGCACTCAAGAGTCGTAATTTCAACATGCAATTTTATTCCTTCCCTGCCACCAGTCACAGCCCGCCGTAGCGACGGTTTCGCTTTTGATATTCCACCAGGGCTTCAAACAGATGCTGTTTGCGAAAATCCGGCCATAAGACGGAACTGGTCAAAAACTCGGCGTAAGCGCTTTGCCACAAAAGGAAGTTACTTAGACGCTGTTCGCCGGAGGGGCGAATGACCAAATCCGGGTCCGGTAAATCGTGAGTATATAGGAACCGGCTGAACATCGCTTCATCAATTTCGGCTGGTTTAAGCGTTCCCGCGGAAATTTCCTGGGCAACCTTTCGGACTGCGCAGATGATCTCCCGCCGGCCTCCGTAGTTTAAGGCGATATTAAATTTGAGCCCCTTATTTTGTGCCGTAACTTTTTCCGCCTGCAGCAAGGCTTTTTGCGCAGCCCCCGGCAGTTCCGAGACCTCGCCTACCGCGCGGACCAGCACCCCTTTTTGATGCAGTTCCTTAAGCTCCCTATCCATATACTCCACCAGTAAATTCATTAAGAAGCTGACTTCCTCCGAAGGTCGCTTCCAGTTCTCCGTGGAAAAGGCATACACGGTCAGGACCTTAATCCCGATTTCGCCGCAAGTATTTACCAACTCTTTTAACGCTGTCATCCCGGCTCGGTGACCCGCAGTCCGCGGCAGACCACGCAGGGTTGCCCAACGGCCATTGCCATCCATAATTACCGCAATATGCTCCGGCAGTTGCTGCAGATTAAGTTGCGTTTCATAATCCGCTGCGGACTGAACCGCTTTCGGCTTACGGCGCCATAAAAAATTTAAACCAGACACCTTTAACTCCTCCCTATAAAGGGATTTCCGAAAACTAAAACCCGCCTGACTAATGACTTAATTAATGATAATGCTTACGCTGATTATAAAACAGATATTAATGCGGAAAAACCCCCGGTTAAACGAGGGGTTTTTGATGTGGGGACAGTCCCCACCCGAAATTGTCGAATTACGGGCTTAGCCCAAATAGGTTTTCGTCTGAATATAACCTAAATCAATAGTTACGGTAAGCTCAATCCGGCCTTGGTCGAGTAATCTCTGCCGCACTACCCGCCAGTACGGTTCTTCTCCATATGGCTTAAGCGGCCGGGTTTCCAACCGGACTACCTGAAAACCAGATTCCCGTAAATAGTGTTCTGCTGCCTCCGCTTCCCAGGCCAGCACATCCGGCATTGCCAATTGACTCCCCTCAGCCTTCGCCTAGACTTCCATAATTTCTTTTTCTTTGGCTTCAGCGATCTTATCGATATTCTTGATGGTGCTGTCGGTCAGCTTTTGGAGCGAGTCCTGACCGCGCCGCGATATGTCTTCGGATATTTCGCCCTTTTTCTCCTGGGTTTTAAAGTCTTCCATGGCATCGCGCCGAATATTGCGAACCGCTACCCGGGCCTCTTCCGCTCTTTTTTTCACCACTTTAACCAGTTCTTTACGCCGTTCTTGGGTCAATTGCGGAATCGCAATCCGGACGACGTTTCCGTCACTGCTCGGGGTAATTCCCAGATCCGATTTTAGTATGGCTTTTTCGATCGCTGGAATCATACTGCGGTCCCAGGGCTGCACCACCAATAATCTCGGTTCAGGAACTCCAATATTCCCCACCTGATTGATCGGAGTAGGGGTGCCATAGTAGTCTACCATCACCCGTTCCAGCAATGCCGGATTGGCTCGCCCGGCCCGCAGGATTGAAAATTCCTTTTTCAGCACTTCCACGCTTTTTTGCATCCGATCTTCTACTTCTAATAATGCTTCATCCAGCATGCATCTTACCTCCCTACGTAGGTCCCCAGGTCTTCACCCAGCACCACTTTGAGAATATTTCCATCATCATTCAGATTAAATACAATAATCGGAATCTGATTATCCATGCATAAGGAAGTAGCCGTAGAATCCATAACCCCCAACCCTTGGTTTAAAACATCAATATAACGCAGATCCCGATATAATTTAGCTTCCGGGTTCTTAACCGGATCCGAGTCATAGACCCCGTCTACTCGTTTGGCCATTAAGATAACCTCAGCCTCAATCTCCGCCGCCCGCAGGGCAGCCGTAGTATCCGTTGAAAAATAAGGGCTGCCGGTTCCACCGGCAAAGATTACTACCCGGCCCTTTTCCAAGTGGCGAATCGCCCTCCGACGGATATAAGGCTCCGCAATTTGGCGCAGCTCGATCGCGGAAAGCACGCGGGTAACCACCTCTAATTTTTCCAACGCATCCTGCAGGGATAAGGAA